>JAMNYN010000262.1 GCA_023622805.1 Pseudomonadota bacterium
ATAGCTGATCTCGCACAGCGGTTGTATGAAGGTAAATGGGAAGGGAGAGATATATCCCAGATCTTTGAAAAGCCGATATGGGGTTTGGTTAGTTACGACGCGGAGGAGCGAGTAGGTCCGAAGGTGACGAAAATGGGTGGAGGCGCTGTTGTAGTAAATGATAAAGGCGATCCATTTAGAAAACGATCAAATTTTAGTTCGCAGCGAGAATGGAGGATCGTTTTTAAACCGAAAGATGGATTTTCGATAGACTGCGATTTCGTCTGCGTTAAGATGGATAATAATCCGGCGGTAATTGTCGAGAATTTTAGGGGTAAGCCATCTTCCGTGCGCCGAGGAAATGCAATAACCGACTGCGTGGCAAGCGAAGAAGAAGCCAAATGTCTTCTGCAATCTCATATTGATGAGCATTGGGATCGTCTGGAAAAAGCGTTCCCGTTTTCTGCGCAGGGTCAGGCCAGTTTTCAGAGTGACGAGAATTTCATCGCATACGGGCAGGGTAGAAACGCTTTGGCTGAGGAAATTTTTGAAAAAAATTATCGTAACTGTCTCATGGCCTACTGGAAGCTACGAAAGTCTGTCCCTTCGTGTTCGATAGATTTGAAATTTGGAATAAGGGCGCCAGCACATGCGTTCATTTCAAGTTTTGAGATGTATCTGTCTGAATTCGAACAGCGAAAAATGGATGGGCTCTGGGCTAGTCTTTAATGAAGCGCTCTCGGAAAAAAAGCCCTGAATACCTTTTAGGGTGATGCCGGTACTAATAGAATTTTCGGCCATCTTTCCGTCTCTCGCTGTGCGAGTACCCGCCACGACTTGTCAGGCACCGATGTCATCAACCCCGGCGAGGGGGCTGCTCATGCGCGATCATGGGCAGGTCCTCCCGCGAAGTGTCCGAATGGCTGTGAAGGGCGTGGATGGACGGACGGGGTTGCGGTGTCCATGGGGTTCCGAGGAATCGCACGGCAATCGCACGACAGCGAGTAGAGCCCTTGAATGGCAAGGCGCGGGAGTGGCTGGAGAGCTTGTCGGCTTGGTCGAGCGGCGCGACGCTCAAGTGATGGCGCTGAAGGGGCAGGTAGCAGCGGATGGGTTGCTACTGGCGCACCTCAAATACTGGCGTAGCTTTCGGCGTAGTTTCTCTGGAAATTACCACTTCACCAGAGGAGAACACTGCCTTCGAGGATGACAATATTCATGACGGGGCTCCCAGCGTCTGGGCTCCGGGTGTAAAAAGCAAATCAAGCAGATGCCTGTGCGTGGTCGACCTGCGTTCTGGTACGGTCAGCACCGGCGGTAATGGTTACCCACTTCCACCATCGCACTGGCAGGCCGTTCGTGCGGGAGGCCGGTCTGTGTAGGCATTTTGCTATGCATTTAGTAGAAGGCAAGCGTTTCGCAGTATTGTCCTACAAGCGCAAACGTCGCCACGCGGGCGAAGCGGGGGGCGCAATGCGAATGTCGTGATTGATTGTTACAGATTAACGCCGCATGTAGCAAGGTGTTTGGTCTGAAAGTAATGTCCGGCCACTGCGCCATGACACCTGCAGTGCCCACAACCAGCGAAACTGGCGTGTCCCAGCGTGGGGGCACCGAGCAAGGGCCGCCCCGCAGCGATGGTGCCGTCCCCCTCCACCGCAGGTTGTGAGGGGGAAGCGGGGGCCGGCCATCCGGCGCAGCCGCTCAGGGGGGGCTTCCATATTCTGAGCGGAAAGCGGCGTCCAGGTCGGCGCAGTCCTTGGGCGTGAGGTCCGGGCGCTTGCGGTCTTCCGGTGCCCGCGCGACTTCCTTGTTGCAGACCTTGATGGCTTCGCGTGCCACCCATTGGTCCTTGCTCTCTGGCGAGGACAGCAAGGAGCCGCCGATCAGCAGCAGTGCAAAGGCGCCGACGGGCAGTCCGATCAGCCAGGGAACCAGCCGGTTGCGCGCAGGCGCAGCGATGGCTGGGGTTTTTCCGCAGTGGGGGCAGGGGGCCGCGCTGTCGGTCAGGGCCTGGTGGCAAGAAGTGCAAGAGAGAGTGGGCATGGTGATTCCTTGTCCCCATTATCGGCGCCCGTGCGGCAGGATCAGCTCGGTGCCTGCACGTGCTTGCGTCTATGGGTCCAGGAGTCGACGATCAGGCGCTGGCCCATTTCGTTGGCGCAGCGCAGGTGCAGCAGCACGCTGCCGCCTTTGCCGTCATAGCGCACGGCCGAAGTCTCCAGCGGCTGGCCACAGGAGAAACAGCCAAAGCCGCGTTCATTGGCCTGCAAGGGCAGGTCGGACATTTGGGTGATATCGGCGATGTAAGTCATGGGGGCTTTCCTGAAGCCCTCGATATCGGCTGTTGCGGCCCCGACTGTAGGGGCAAATTCCTCCTGGCGCGGGCACATCGTCCATAGGGTCACTTGCCGCGCCCCTGTGGCGGCGAATAGGCCCCGATAGAATTACGCGGCTGTGCCCGTCGCCAATGCGCGTGCGGCCCTGCCCGTCCCGCAAAGCCTCGCGGGCGCTCCTTGCCCCATGCTGCCCGCAGGCGCAGGACTGCGGTGACCGGCCATAGCGGGCATTTTTTTGTTGAGAGTTTTCAGATATTTCAGTCAATCTTGAAATGCTGGCAATCTGCCTGGCCGCAGCCCATGGGGCCGCTGCCGGGCGCAGAGGATGAAAGCGTGTAATGACCAGTAGCCAGCCTCTTTATGACTTGGCGCCCCTGTTGCAGCTGATGCTGATGGGTGCCGTGATTGCATTGGGCCCGCTGGCCTGGGTCTGGTGCCGCAACCGCCAGCACGGCCCGGCCGTGCGCCTGCATGCGCTGGGCGTGTTCACCCTGTTCCTGACCTTCGATCTGGTGATGTTTGGCGCCTTCACGCGGCTCACGGACTCGGGTCTGGGCTGCCCCGACTGGCCTGGCTGCTATGGCAATGCCAGCCCGCTGGGCGCCCACCTGGAAATCAGCCAGGCGCAGCTGGCCATGCCCACCGGCCCCGTGACCCATGGCAAGGCCTGGGTGGAGATGGTGCACCGTTACCTGGCGACAGGGGTGGGCGTGCTGATCATCGCGCTGACGCTGCTGACCTGGCGCCTGGCGCGCAAAACGCCCCAGAGCGGCGCGCTGAGCCCCTGGTGGCCCACGGCCAGCCTGGTCTGGGTCTGCATCCAGGGCGCATTCGGCGCCTGGACGGTCACCCACAAACTGTTTCCCGCCATCGTCACGCTGCATCTGCTCGGCGGCACGGTCTTGCTGGCGCTGCTGTGCGTGCCGGCGGTCGGCCGCGGCCTGGCCGTGCAAAACCGCAGCCCTCAGCCTTTGTCGGCCGGCTTGCGCTGGGCGCTAGTGGGCGGCCTGGTGCTGCTGACGGCACAGG
>JAMNYN010000617.1 GCA_023622805.1 Pseudomonadota bacterium
CGCCAGGTGCCTTACCCATCGCCGGCCCGGACCCGGGTTTCGGCCCAGGAGCTGGCCCAGGGGCAGGCGCTGGTGTTGCACGGGGATGCTGCCCGGGGCCTGCCGGCCTGCGTGGCCTGTCACGGCGCGGCGATGACCGGTGTGCTGCCGGCGGTGCCGGGCCTGCTGGGCTTGTCGCGCGACTACCTCAACAGCCAGCTCGGCGCCTGGCAGACCGGCCAGCGGCATGCGCAGGCACCCGACTGCATGGCCGACATCGCGCGCAAGCTTTCCGTGGAGGAGGTGGCGGCGGTGGCGGGTTGGCTGGCCGCGCAGACGGTGCCGCATGGCGGCCAGCCGCTCGCGCAACTGCCCCGGCCCGCGCCGCAGACCTGCGCCGGCATGGTGCAGGCTTCGCATGGGGAGGGTCGGTAATGCGCAACAAACCATGGATTTACGGGTTGCTGGCCGTGGGTGGCCTGGTGCTGGCCAGCGCGGGGGCGGTGGTCTGGCTGAACCTGCGCGGCGAAGCGCCCGCGCCGCAATTGTCGGCCGTGCCCGGCGCCGTCGTGGCGCCTGCTTCACCCGCCTTGCTGGAAAAAGGCGCCTACCTGGCCCAGGCCGGCAACTGCATGGGCTGCCATACGGTACAGGGCGGCGCGCAGTACGCGGGCGGGCGGCCGGTGGACACGCCGTTTGGCGTGGTCTACGCGCCCAATCTCACGCCCGATGTGGCAACGGGCCTGGGAAGCTGGACGCCAGATGCCTTCTGGCGGGCCCTGCACCACGGCCGGTCGCAGGATGGGCGCCTGCTGTACCCGGCGTTTCCCTACCCGCAGTACACGCGCGTGCTGCGCGAAGACAGCGACGCACTGTTTGCCTATCTGCAAAGCCTGGCCCCGGCCGCCGCGCCCAACAAACCCCATGCGCTGCGCTTTCCGTTCAATACCCAGGCCGCGCTGGCGGTGTGGCGGGCGCTGTATTTCCGGCCCGAAGCCTGGTCGCCGCAGGCCGGTGAGTCGGCCCAGTGGAATCGCGGGGCCTACCTGGTGCAAGGCCTGGGCCACTGCGCCGCCTGCCATTCGGCGCGCAATACCTGGGGGGCGTCCGTTGATGAAGCCCTGCTGCAGGGCGGCATGATTCCCCTGCAGAACTGGTACGCCCCGGCCCTGGGCGGCGTACCGGAGGGAGAGGAAGAATTCGTGCGCCTGCTGCAGACCGGCGTGACGGACGCCGCTTCTGTCAGCGGGCCCATGGCCGAAGTGGTGTTTCGCAGCACCCAGTACCTGCAGACGCAGGACTTGCAGGCCATGGCCCAGTATCTGCGCACGCTGCCGGCCCCGCCGGTCCGGAAGGCTCCCATGGCCAAGGCCGGTGATGCGCTGATCGGTGCCCAGCTGTACTCCCAGCACTGCGCGCAATGCCATGGCGAGCAGGGCGAAGGCCGGGCCGGGGCATTTGCCGCGCTGGCCGGCAACCGGGCGGTGAACCTGCACGACGGCACGAACGTGGTGCAGATGGTGCTGCAGGGCGGCTATCCGCCGGCCACGGCAGGCCACCCGCGGCCCCATGGGATGCCGCCGTTCAGCCATGTGCTCAGCGACGCGCAGGTGGCGGCGGTGAGCTCTTTTGTCAGACAATCCTGGGGCAATGGAGCGCCAGCAGTCGCTACCATGGAGGTTTATCGGGTGCGCGAAAAGCGCGCGCCCGGGCGTTAAGGAGTCGGAATGGAAAGTCAGTCCCTGGAATACGGGCAGCCCCAGCAGGGCGAGGAGCAGTGGCAGTGGCTGGTGGTCTGCCTGTGTGCACAGTGGTGCGGCGTATGCCAGCAGTTTCAAAATGGTTTTGCCTCCCTGGCTGCCAGCCACCCCCAAACCCGCTTTCTTTGGCTGGATATCGAGGATCGAGAGGACATCGCCGGTGATCTTGATATCGAGACCTTCCCGTCGATGCTGATTGCCGACCGCCAGCACGCGCGCTTTCTGGGCCCGGTGCTGCCGCAGTTGCCTATCTTGTCGCGGCTTCTGGTATCGTTGCAGACGACCGGGCCAGCGACCGAGCCAGTGTCTGCGCCAGCGCAGGCCTTGCGTGATCGCATCCTCGCGGCCGGCCTGGCCTAGCATCTGTCCGCTGCGTATTGCGGGGGGCGTTTGAGTGCTGATTGTGAGTCGTAACAACGGTTTGCGGCTACAATGCACAACTCACGACCAAACGGGCGGGTACACACCGCCCGTTTTTTTTGGTCGGTTGCATTTGGAGCTCGAAGCTGTCGGATGAGTTTTCCGGGGGTTATCGGGTTTTTTGTATTTGCAGGATTGAATTGAATACACGTGGCACTACAGCAAATCGTTGAACAAACAGTAGCAGGTCTGGGTTATGACTTGGTGGAGATAGAGCGCTCCGCAGGTGGGCTGCTGCGCGTCACCATCGATTTGCCTTGGCAGGCACCGACGCCTGAAACGCAGGCCTTGCCGGAGCAGCGCATCACAGTCGAAGACTGTGAGAAGGTGACCCGCCAGCTGCAATTCGCGCTCGAGGTGGACGGCGCGGAATATTCGCGTCTGGAAGTCTCTTCGCCTGGCATCGATAGGCTTTTGCGTCATGAGCAGGATTTCGTGCGCTTCGAAGGCGCCGTCATCGACGTGACGCTCAGGGAGCCGATCGGCGTGGCGGCCGCAGGGCAGGTCAGCGCCAGCCGCAAGAAATTTCGGGGCACGCTGGAGCGCAGTGAAGCCGGGGGCTGGCAAATCGTCTGGAGCGATGAGCCCGCGGTCAAGCCGGGTCAGCGTGTGAGCAAGAAACGTGTGCCCGCGCCTTTGCAGGCATTGGGTTTTTCGCTGGATGAGTTGCGCGAAGCACGTCTTGCGCCTCTGGTGGATTTCAAGGGCAGGGCCAACAAGGCCGCTTCATAGCGGCACCGTTGCAGGTCAAATAGTTCAGACAAAGCGGGTGCGGCTGTGCCCCTTGAAGTGATTGAAATAGGAGAGTCATCGCATGAATCGCGAATTGTTGATGTTGGTAGAGGCCATTTCGCGCGAGAAGAACGTCGAGCGCGATGTGGTCTTTGGTGCCGTGGAATTGGCTTTGGCCCAGGCCACGAAGAAGCTGTACCAGGGCGAAGTGGATATCCGCGTGGCCATCGATCGTGATAGCGGTGACTACGACACCTTCCGTCGCTGGTTGGTCGTGCCCGATGATGCTGGCCTGCAAAACCCCGAAGCCGAAGAAATGCTGATGGATGCGCAAGACCGCGTCCCGGACATTGAAGTCGGCGAGCACATCGAAGAAGAAGTGGATTCGGTGCCTATCGGCCGTATCGGCGCGATGGCTGCCAAGCAGGTGATCTTGCAGAAGATCCGTGATG
>JAMNYN010000663.1 GCA_023622805.1 Pseudomonadota bacterium
GCGACTGCCAGCCGTCGCGCCGGCTGAACGGATCGGCACCCTGCTGCGCCTGCTCCCGCAGCAGCGCGCTGGCCACGGCCGCGGCCACGGCCAGCGGCAGGCCGACCGGGTCCTGGTGGAACAGGACAGCCTTTTCGCGCTCGATCAGCGCCGTGTCCAGCCTGGCCTGGGCAAACGAGGGCGAGCGCAGCACATGGCGCAGGAACTGCACATTGGTCGCCAGGCCCACGATCTGCGTCTGGGCCAGCGCCGCATCGAGCCGGGCCAGCGCCTGCTCGCGGTTGTCGCCGCGCACGATCAGCTTGGCGATCATCGAGTCGTAGTAGGGGCTGATGGCATCGCCTTCGCGCACGCCGTCATCGATGCGCACATCGGCCACGGTGAAGCTGCTGCAGGCCGGCTTGCGGTAGACATGCAGCGTGCCGGTGGCCGGCAGAAACTGGTTGTCGGGGTTTTCGGCGCAGATGCGCGCTTCGATCGCATGGCCGATGATGCGCAGCTCGTCCTGGCGCTTGGGCAGGGGTTCGCCGCTGGCCACGCGCAGCTGCCACTCGACCAGGTCTTCGCCGGTGATGGCTTCGGTGACCGGATGCTCGACCTGCAGCCGGGTGTTCATCTCCATGAAGAAGAAGTCCATGGCGCCGCCGCCCTGCTGCTCGACGATGAACTCCACCGTGCCCGCACCCACGTAGTTCACGGCGCGCGCCGCGGCCACGGCAGCCGCGCCCATTTCGCTGCGCAAGGCCTCGGTCATGCCCGGGGCCGGCGCTTCTTCCAGCACTTTCTGGTGGCGCCGCTGCACCGAGCAGTCGCGCTCGAACAGGTAGACATAATTGCCCAGCGTGTCGCCGAACACCTGGATTTCGATGTGGCGCGGGCGCTGCACGTATTTTTCGATCAGCACGGCGTCATCGCCAAAGCTGTTGATGGCTTCGCGCTTGCAGCTGGCCAGCGCCGCCGCGAAGTCTTCGCTCCTGTCCACCGCGCGCATGCCCTTGCCGCCGCCGCCCGCGCTGGCCTTGATCAGCACCGGATAGCCGATGCGGTCGGCTTCGCGCTGCAGATGCTCGGGGGCCTGGTCGACACCGTGGTAGCCGGGCACCAGCGGCACGCCGGCTTGTTCCATCAGCTGCTTGGAACCGGCCTTGAGACCCATGGACTTGATCGCCGAAGGGGGCGGGCCGATGAACACCAGACCGGCCTCGGCGCAGGCCTGGGCGAAGTCCTCGTTCTCGCTCAAGAAACCGTAGCCGGGGTGCACGGCCTGGGCGCCCGTGGCCAGGGCCGCGGCCAGAATGCGCTCCCAGCGCAGATAGCTGTCCTTGGGCGCGTTGCCGCCGATGTGCACGGCCTCGTCGCAGGCCGCCACATGTCGGGCATGGGCGTCGGCATCCGAATACACGGCCACTGTGCGAACACCCATGCGCCGGGCCGTGGCCGCGACGCGGCAGGCGATTTCGCCGCGATTGGCGATCAAAATTTTGCTGAACATGCTGTCTCCTGAATTTCGTTGTAATGCCCCAGTCGCCACCGCCGCGGCGCTGCGGACCTGTTTCTATAGGGGAGCCGCCCCGCTACCCAACCAGCCCCGGATCCTGCGCAGGGCCGCGGCCAGAAAGCGCCACAGCATCCAGGTCAGAATCCACAAGGCGATCACCACGACCACCAGCACCACCGCGAACACCGCCGGGTTGGCCAGCGCCAGCCAGAGCGCGCCCACGGCCGCGCCATCCTCGACCAGGCTGGCGCCGACGTTGCTCAAGGGCTCGGGCGAGGTGTTGATCACGGCGCGCGTGGTGGTCTTGGCCACCTGGCTGCTCAAGGCCAGCGTGCCGCCCATCAAGGCAGCCAGCGTGGCCATGGTGGCGCTGTCGGCGCCGAACACCCCCGCGGCCAGCGCCGCGCCCGCCGGCACGCGGATCACGCTGTGCAGCACATCCCAGACCGAATCCACGCCGGGAATCTTGTCGGCGAAGAATTCCACGAACAGCAGGCCGCCGCTGGCGAACAGCAGCACCGGGTGTTCCAGCACATGCAGTCCGCCGGGCAACGCCACCATGCCGCTCGCGCCCAGCAGGCCCACCACGAATACCACGGCATAGAGGCGAAACCCGCTGGCCCAGCCCAGGGCCGCGGCCAGCGCCATCAGACCGGGCAGGTCCATGCCGCCGGCCGCCTGGCCGAACTTGTCCACGGCCTGGCCCGCGGCCTGACCCAAAGGCGCCAGCACCTCGCGGTCGGGGTGCAGGCCCAGGCTGTGCAGCCACTGAGCTATGCTGTTCCAGACGTTCTGCATGGTCGCTCGGAGATGCGAGGCGTCAGGCGCTTACGCCAGCCAGGACGGCTTGCGCTTGGCCAGAAAGGCTTGCACGCCTTCCTTGCCTTCGGCGCTGGCACGGATGTCGGCAATGCTCTCGACCGTGGCCGCGATCAGATGGGCGTCGATTTCACGCTCGGCCACATCGATCACCAGCCGCTTGCAGGCGCGCACCGCGGCCGGGCCCGCGCGCAGCAGGGGCTGGAGCAGACGGTCCATGCATTCATCGAGCGCGTCGGCCGCCACCACTTCATGCACCAGGCCGATGCGCCGGGCTTCGTGCGCGTCAAAGCGCTCTCCGGTCAGGAAGTAGCGGTGGGACGCGCGCGCCCCCATGGCGCGGATCACATAGGGGCTGATGGTCGCGGGAATCAGGCCGATCTTGACTTCGCTGAGGCAAAAGCCGGCCGTGTCGACGGCCACCGCCATGTCGCAGGCCGCGACCAGCCCCATGCCGCCCGCATAGACATCGCCCTGCACCCGTGCCAGCGTGGGCTTGGGGCATTCGTAGATCACGCGCAGCATCTCGGCGAGCTTGCCCGCATCGACGCGGTTCTCGTCGCGGCTGTAATCGGCCATGCGACGCATCCAGTTCAGATCGGCACCGGCGCAAAACGCCGGGCCTTCGGCCGCCAGCACCACGGCGTGCACATCGGCGCGCGCGCCCACCGTGTGGAAAGCCAGGGTGATGTCGGCAATCGTGGCATCGCTGAACGCGTTGCGGATCTCGGGCTGGGCCAGCGTGATGCGCGCCACGCCGGCGTCATAGGCGATGTGAAGAGAAGTCGGGGTCATGGCAGTTCCTTTGCGTTGACGGGCGATTACATGCGGAACACGCCGAAACGCGTGTCCTCGATGGGCGCATTGCGCGTGGCCGCCAGCCCCAGGGCCAGCACACGGCGCGTGTCGGCCGGATCGATCACGCCATCGTCCCACAGGCGGGCCGTGGCGTAGTAGGGGTGGCCCTGGTCTTCGTACTGCTGGCGGATCGGCGCCTTGAACGCTTCTTCTTCCTCGGAGCTCCACGCTCCGCCCCGGCCTTCTATGCCGTCGCGCTTGACGGTGGCCAGCACGCTCGCGGCCTGCTCGCCGCCCATCACGGAAATGCGCGCGTTCGGCCACATCCACAGGAAACGCGGCGAATAGGCCCGGCCGCACATGCCGTAATTGCCCGCGCCAAAGCTGCCGCCGATGATGATGGTGAACTTTGGCACGGACGCCGTGGCCACGGCCGTCACCAGCTTGGCGCCATGGCGCGCAATGCCTTCGTTCTCATACTTGCGCCCGACCATGAAGCCAGTGATGTTCTGCAGGAACACCAACGGGATCTTGCGCTGGCAGCACAGTTCGATGAAATGCGCGCCCTTGACGGCCGACTCGCTGAACAGAATGCCGTTGTTGGCGATGATGCCCACCTGCATGCCTTCTATGCGCGCAAAGCCGCAGACCAGGGTGCTGCCGAAGCGCGCCTTGAACTCGTCGAACTGGCTGTCGTCGACGACGCGCGCAATGATTTCGCGCACATCGAAAGGCTTGCGCGTGTCCACCGGAATCACGCCGTAGAGTTCCTCGGCGGCGAAGCGCGGCGCCACCGGCGGCGCGTCGGCGGCGTCGGCGGGTTTGCCGCGGTTCAGATGGGACACGGCCGTGCGCGCCAGCGCCAGCGCGTGCAAGTCGTTCTGCGCCAGATGGTCGGCCACGCCCGACAGGCGCGTGTGCACGTCGCCGCCGCCCAGGTCTTCGGCACTGACGACTTCACCGGTCGCGGCCTTGACCAGCGGCGGGCCGCCCAGAAAAATCGTGCCCTGGTCCTTGACGATGATGGACTCGTCGCTCATCGCCGGCACATAGGCGCCGCCGGCCGTGCACGAGCCCATGACCACGGCGATCTGCGCAATGCCCTGGGCGCTCATGTTCGCCTGGTTGAAGAAGATGCGGCCGAAGTGGTCGCGATCGGGAAAGACTTCGTCCTGGTTGGGCAGGTTGGCGCCGCCCGAGTCCACCAGGTAGATGCAGGGCAGGCGGTTCTGCGCCGCGACTTCCTGGGCACGCAAATGCTTCTTCACCGTCATCGGGTAGTAGGTCCCGCCCTTCACGGTGGCGTCATTGCAGACGATCATGCAGTCCTGGCCGCTGACCCGGCCTATGCCGGCGATCAGACCCGCGCCCGGAGCCGCGTTGTCGTACATATTCAGCGCTGCCAGCGGCGCCAGCTCCAGAAACGGCGTACCCGGATCGAGCAGCATCTGCACCCGGTCGCGGGGCAGCAGCTTGCCGCGGCCCAGATGCTTGGCGCGCGCGGCCTCACCGCCGCCGGCGAGCACCTTGTCGATCTGGCGGCGCAGGTCCTGCACCACGGTCTGCATGGCGGCCGCATTGGCCAGGAAATCCGCGGAGCGCGGGTTGAGTCGTGTGTCCAGAATGCCCATGGCTTGCCTCTTGTCTGGTTTGCCCTAGCGGCAAACATGGTTTTTATTTCCATCCAACGGTCTGCATCGAATCCGCCTGGGGACAATGCCCGGATGCACACCGTTGAAACCGTCTTGCTGGTACTGATGCTCGGAGCCCTGACCGGCATCGCTGCCAGATATGTCCGCGCCATCCCCCTGCCCCTGATCCAAATTGCCCTCGGTGCCTTGATTGCCTGGCCGCAAAAAGGCCTGCACATCGCTTTCGACCCCGAATTGTTCCTGCTGCTGTTCATCCCGCCCCTGCTGTTTTCCGACGGGGCGCGGATTCCCAAACGCGAGTTCTTTGCGCTCTTTCAGCCCATTTTGAAGCTGGCCCTGGTACTGGTGCTGTTCACCGTACTCGGCCTGGGCTATCTGATCCATTGGATGATTCCCGAAATGCCGCTGACGGTGGCCTTTGCGCTGGCCGCCGTGATCTCGCCCACCGATGCGGTGGCCGTATCGGCCATCACGCGCAACCTGGGCATGCCCGAGAAAACCATGTACGTGCTCGAAGGCGAATCGCTGCTCAACGATGCATCGGGCCTGGTGGCGCTGAAATTCGCCATTGCCGCCACACTCACCGGAGTGTTCTCGTGGAGCGCGGTGGCCAAGGACTTCACCTGGATGGCCGTAGGCGGACTGGGCGTGGGCGCGCTGCTGGGCTGGGGCTTCAGCTACGGCCGCGACACCATCACCCGCCGCCTGGGCGACGTGGCCGCGACGCAAATGGTGCTGCTGCTGGTGCTGCTGCCGTTTGCCGCCTATATCGTGGGCGAAAAAATCGGCGTCTCGGGCATTCTGGCCGCCGTGGCCGCGGGCGTGGCCACCAATTTCGCCGACCTGGAGCGCGGCAACTTCATCACCGAGCGCATGCAAAGCGCAGCCACCTGGTCCATGGTCGAAGCCGCGTTCAACGGCGCCATCTTCCTGCTGCTGGGCCTGCAATTGCCGTCCATCATCGGCAGCACGCTGCTGGCCGCGGGCCATGACTGGTGGATTCTGGTCGGCTATGTGGTCGTGATCTCGGTGGCGCTGCTGTTGATGCGCTGGATCTGGCTGATGCTGGGCGTGCAGCGCAGCCTGCGCCAGGCCCACCGCCTGGGCAAGATGGCCGAAAAGCCTTCGGCCCTGCTGACCCTGGCGACCACCGTGGCCGGCATCCGCGGCGCCGTCACCCTCGCCGGCGCGCTGTCCGTGCCCCTGATGCTGCCCAACGGCCATGCATTTCCCAGCCGCGACCTGCTGATCTTCCTGGCCACGGGCACCATCTTGTTCACGCTGGTGCTGGCCAGCATCGCTCTGCCGCTGATCCTGCGCCGCATGCCGCCGGCGCCCGAGCCCGAAACCGTGCGCGAAGAACGCCTGGCGCGCATTGCCGCCAGCCAGGCCGCACTGGCCAGCATGGTGCTGACCGAAGAGCAGGCCCAGCAGCATGGCGCGGCCTGGCTGGCGCAGCGCCAGGAAGTCGTCGGCCACCTCACGGTGGAATACCGCAACCGCCTGAACCTGCTGGACGACGGCAGCACGCTGGCCACGTCGGTCGAGGCGCACAGCGAAACGCCGGAGCTGGTGATGCAGCGCAAGCTGCGCTACATGATGGAAATCGACATGCGCATCCATTGCCTGCAGCGCGAGCGTGAAGCCCTGTACGCCGAACGCCAGGCCCACCGCATCAACGACGAATCGCTGCGCAGCCTGGTCAACGAGCTGGACCTGTCCGAAGTCGCGCTGCGCAAACGGCTGGCCGTGGCCCGCCGCGCCGCCGGCATGCCCCCGGCCGACACCGCCGTGGCGGACCAGGCCACGCATTGAGCAGCGGGACTGGGCGGGCAAGCCGGTGGCGGGTGGGGTGGGCATGCCTGCCAGCATACGGGTCTGCCCTGCGCCAATCAGGCCACAAAGGTTGCAATAATTGCCAGCACCATGTCCACACCCGTTCTTGTCCGCCCTCCCCAGCCGCTGACGGCCCACGCCGCCGACGGCCACCCGACGCTGACACCCATGGCCTTTGTGCAGGCCATTGTCCAGGCCTACGCCGACCGGGGCCTGGCGCCCGAGGCTGCACTGCACAAGGCACAAATCGCGCCACAGTCCGTAGCTGACAGCCAGGCCCGCATCACCGCCATGCAGATGGAGGCGCTGTCGGATGCCGCCATGCGCGAACTCGATGACGAGGCCCTGGGCTGGTTCGGTCGCCGCCTGCCCTGGGGCAGCTACGGCATGCTGGCGCGCGCCTCCATCAGCAGCGCCACGCTGGGCCTGGCGCTCGCACGCTGGTGCCGCCACCATGGACTGCTGGCCGACGACATCTCGCTGCAGCTGCACACCCAGGGCGACATGGCGGAACTCACCATCACCGAACAGCGGCCGCTCGGGCCCATGCGCGAGTTCTGCCTGGTCTCGGTGCTGCGCAACATCCATGGACTGGCCAGCTGGCTGATCGATGCACGCCTGCCGCTGCTGCAGGCCCGCTTTCCTTTCGCGCCACCGGCCCACGCCGATGTCTACCCTGTGCTGTTCCCCGCCACCGATGCCGATGGCGTGGTGTTCAACGCCGCCCAGGCCTGCCTGCGCCTGGACGCGCGCTGCCTGGCCCTGCCGCTGGCGCGCGACGAGGCCGCATTGCAGCAGATGCTGCAGCGCGCCCTGCCCATCCAGGTGCGCCCCTACCGGCGCGACCGCTTGCTGGTGCAGCGCGTGCGTCGCCTGCTGATCGCCGACGCCCAATGCCTGCACACGGCCGTCACCCTGGCCGAGCAGTTGCACCTGTCGGCGCGCAGCCTGCACCGCCAACTCAAGGACGAAGGGGCTTCGCTGCAAGCCCTCAAGGATGCCGTGCGGCGCGAGCGCGCCCTGGCCTTGCTGCACCGTACCAGCCAGCCCATCAAGCGCGTCGCCCTGGCCTGCGGCTTTGTGAGTGAAAAAAGCTTCATGCGGGCTTTTCGCCAATGGACGGGCGACACGCCGGCGCAATACCGCCGGCGCAGCACCGATCTACCCGGTTGAGCTGGCACAATCCGCACCTATTTCGGCGGCCTGCGCAACCCCGTGCTCCCTAGACTGGGGCATGCCCGACACCCCCGCCCCCTACCAGCTCCACCACTGCGTCAGCGCCCGGTCCTTTCGCCCGCTGTGGATGCTCGAGGAGCTGCAGCAGCCCTACCAGTTGCTGATGCTGCCCTTCCCGCCGCGCGTGCTGGCGCGTGACTACCTGGCGCTCAACCCGCTGGGCACCGTGCCGCTGCTGCGCCATGGCCCGGCCCGATTGACCGAGTCGGCCGCGATCTGCGAGTACCTGGCTGCCAGCCACCCGCAAGCCGGCCTGTCCATGGCCGTGCACGAGGCCGACTTCGCGGCCTATCTCAACTGGCTGCACATGAGCGACGCCACATTGGGCTTTCCCCAGACGCTGGTGCTGCGCTACGCCCACTTCGAGCCGTCCGAACGGCGGCTGCCGCAGGTGGCCCAGGACTATGCGCGCTGGTTTCTGGCCCGGCTGCGGGCCGTCGAAGCCACGGTCGAACACCAGGAGTGGCTCTGCGCCGCACGCTTCACGGCCGCCGACGTGGCCGTGGGCTATGCGCTGATGCTGGCCGCCCACCTGGAGCTCGATTCCCAGTGGGGGCCGGCCACCCGGGCCTACTGGCAGCGGCTGCAGGCCAGGCCCGCCTTTGCGCGCGCCCTGGCCGCCGAGCACAGCGCCGCACTGGCGCAAGGCGTGCCGACCACGCCTTCGCCGCTGATCCGTCCTTGATACAGGGTAATCCGCACCCCATAGCGCTCGCGCTACCCGTAGCCGCCAAAACTGGCGCACCCCAGCAAGGGGGCCGCGAGGAAGGGCCGCACCTGGGCGGCCCCCCCGAACCGAGGCTGCCGTCCCCCTCAGGGGGAAGCGGCGCAAGCCGCTCAGGGGGGGCTTACCAACCCCGGCAGCTCTGCCATGGAGCGCATGACGCGCACCACGCCTGCGTCCTGCAGCATCTGCGGCGTGGCATGCAGCACGGGCTCGGGGCAGTAGCCCCAGACCGTCGCACCGGCCGCGATACCGGCCTGAATGCCGGGCACCGAATCCTCGATCACCAGGCAGCGCTCGGGCGCCACGCCCAGCGCCGCCGCCGCGGCCAGGTACACGTCAGGGAACGGCTTGGAGCGCGGCGTCTCATGCCCGCTGAACACCCGGCCGGTGAAATACGGCGCCATGCCGACCTGGGTCAGCTGCATCTCCACCTTGAAACGGTCGGCCCCCGAAGCCACGGCAATGCGGCCTTGCAATTGGCCGTGCACGGCCTGCACGGCTTCGAGCGCGCCGTCTATGGCCACCAGGTTCGCGCGCAGCTGCACATTGCGGCGTTCGTAGAAATCCGCCATCCAGGCATCGGTCAGCGGCCGGCCGGTATGCGCCTCGATGCGCGCGGTTTCGCTGCGCACCGTCTTGCCGATGAAAGTCTCCAGGCATTCCGCTGCCGAGATCGGCCAGCCCGATTCGTTGAGCATGGCGCACAGCACCGTATTGGTAATGGTTTCGCTGTCGACCAGCACGCCGTCGCAGTCAAACAAGATCGCTTCAAATTGCATTGCTCGCGCCGGATTGTGCCAATCCGGCTTCTCCATGGTGATTCAAAAAAAGGGGGCGAATACGCTCAGAACTGGTCGCCGTCCAGGTAATACCAGCGGCCGTTCTCGCGCACGAAGCGGCTGCGTTCATGCAGGCGCACGCCACGACCGGCGACGCGGTAGCGGGCCACGAACTCGACCTCGGCGCTGTCCTCGCCCGTGGCGCGGAAGTCCTTCACGCTCAGCCCCAGCCAGCGCGCCGCGGGCTCGAAATCCAGCGTCGCGGGGCGTTGACCGGCCTGCCAGGTGGCTTGCAGATAGGCGGCATTCTCCAGCACGAAAGCGCTGTAGCGCGAGCGCATCAAATGCTCGGCATCGGGCGCGGGCGAGGTCTCGAAATGCTCGACAAAACGCGCGCAGCAGTCGGCGTACGCCATGGCCCGGCCCTTCTTGTCGAGCCGCCCGCAGGGACAGGCATCAGCCATCAGTGCGCCCCAAACACTTTCTGCAGCAAGGTGCTGCCCGTGCCGACGGGATCCTGGCGGATCTTGCGCTCCTGCTCGCCAATCATCAGGTACAGGCCGTCCAGCGTCTTGCCCGTCACATACTGGGAGAGATCGGCGTCCTGCGGCTTGAGCAGGCCCAGGCCCGCGGCCTTGCCGGCGAACTGGTTGTACTGCTGCGCCAGCCCGACCTGGTCCGTGGCCTGCTTGACCACGGGCAGAAAGCGCGTGCCCAGCGGCGCGCGCGTCTTCTCGGCAAAGAACGCGGTCACCGAATTGTCGCCACCGGCGAGAATCTTCTTCGCATCCGTCACGCTCATGGTCTGCACGGCATTCACCAGCAAGTCCTTGCCCATGGGCACGGCGGCTTCGGCCGCGCGGTTGATGGAAGTTTCGAGTTCGGTGATGCGCTTGCCCTGGCCGAAGCGCTTCATCAGCTTGGCCGCATCGTCCAGATAGCCGGGCAGCGGAATGCGCACCTGGGGATTGCCCAGAAAGCCGTCGGGCCGCCCGAGCAGGGCCACGGCGGCTTCCGCGCCCCGGCTCAATGCCAGCTTGACGCCGCTGCCCGCATCGGCCGACGACAGATCGGCCAGCGACAGCGCCTGGGCCTGCTGCCAGGCACCGAGCAGCAGCGCGCCCATGGCTGCGCCGCTCCAGCGATGGCACTGGCGCCGCGTGACGCGGGAGGTAGGGGGCTGCGGAGCATGCATGGTCAGGGTTCCTTGAATAAAGCAGATGCCAGGCATGGGCCTGGCGGTCGGTACTGCCGGCCCATGGGCATCTCTGGACCTGGAACGAATTTTAAGCCGTGCCATACCTCAGGGCGGCAAGCCCAAGGTGAGCTGCAGCACGATGGGCTGGCGCAAGTCGCGCGGCGGCAGCACCGGCAGAGGCTCGGACGTGAGCAGGTAGCTCAGATCGGCATCGGCCTGCGGCCACCCCAGGGAATCGAATTCCAGGCCGTCGATCTGCCCCGCGGCCCCTACGCTGACGCGCACCACCAGCGCTGTGGCGGGCGAGGGCTTGGGCGAATCTCGCATGCGCTCCTGCAGCCAGCCATGCAGGCGCCGCACGGATTCCTTGCCCGGGTCGTTGAGGCGATCCTGGAATGTATTGCTGACGAATTGCGCATAGCGGACCCAGTGGTCCTGCACGGGCGTCTGCGCATGCGCTACGGCGGGCAAGGCTGAGACCGTGAGGCCCAGGCCCAGGCCTCCCAGGGCGCGGCGCAGCAGCGGCCACAGGGAGGCGCGACGCAGGCGGAAATCTTTCAACATCGTGTACTTTCTTGGCAGCCCGTCAGGCGAGCATGGCCGCAATTTGCCGGCAGGCACCCGCTGGCTCAGCGTTCGCCACGGCTTTGCGCCACCCGCTTGCGGCGTTCCTCGGAGAGTTCGGTGGGCGAAATACTGAACTCTTCCATGGACTCGAGCAGCAGGCGCATGAGCACGGCGCGCTGGCGCTCCCAGACCTTGGTCGCGCGCCGCAACCGCTCGCGCTGGCGATGGATCATGGTGCGCTGTTGCTGCCGGTTGAGCGACGCGAATCCCTGTCCCGGTGATGCCTCCAGGGCTTTGGCCAGCACCGGGATTTTCTTGCCTGCCGGCACGGGATTCAGGCGGCTACGGGCTCGTCGCTCTGCTGGGCCTGGACCGCGCTTTCATCCGCGTCGGCCAGTGGCGCATCCGCGGGCTTGAAGTTGCGCAGGTGCAGGAAAAACTGGCCCATCATCTGGTTCCACAGCTGCAGCATCACGGCCAGATGCTGGGCACTGACGCCGCCTGCGGCCAGCACGTCCATTTCCAGCACCACAAAGTCACCGTGCTGGGCCACGCGCGCAAAGCGCTTGCTGCGATGCCAGTCGGACAGCACGGCTTCGGGCAGCGAGCCGCCCTGCACGCGCAGCGGGCAGCTCAAGGTGAAGTCCACATACTCGCCCGCAGCCAGCGCATTGCCCCAAAGCACTTGAAAGCCAATGCCCTGGCTGGCGCTGTGCAGACGCACCACGCCGTCTTGCTCTATGGGCGTGACGGCGCAGCCGCTGGCCTGAATGGCCGCGGACACCTGGTCCGGCGTCACGGAAAACAGCAGTTCTGCGGCTTGTGGGGCGACGGTCTGTTCGGGAGTGTTGATGCTCATGGTGTGGTCCTGGGTTGGCAATGGAAAAAGAAGAAAGGTTCAGACGTTCAGGGGGCTTTTTGCAGGGCCGCATCCAGGGCGGCGCTGTCGATGCGGATGCTGTCGGCCGGGGCGAGCTGGGCGAAATAGGCATTCACCAGTTCCTGCCGGCGTTGCGCGCGCAAGGCGGCCTGCAAACGCGGTTTGGACTCCTCCAAGGTGGCCGTGCGCGCGGGCTGCTTGGCCAGCAGTTTCAGCACATGAAAGCCCGCAGGCGACTGCACGGGTGCGCTGACCTGGAGGGGCTTCATGCCGGACACGGTGTCGCGCATTTCCGGCAGCAGTTGCGCCAGCGGCAAGGCGCCCACATCGCCGCCGCGGGCAGCGCTGCGTGCGTCCTGCGAACGGGCCTTGGCCAGGGCCGCGAAGTCGCCCTTGCGCGCCTGTTCGGCCAGCTGCACGGCCTGGGCGCGCAATGCGGCAATGGCGGCCGCGTCCGCGCCCGCGGGCAGGGCCAGGAAAATCTGCGCCACCTGGTAGGTCGCGGGCAGCTGGAGCTGGGGCTTGGCCTGTTCATAGGCCGCCGCCAGCTGCGCCTCGCCGGGAAAGTCCGCGGGCAGCTGCACGACGGATTCCAGATAGCTGCTGCTGACGATGCGGTCGCGGATCTCGCGCTGCGCGGCGTCGACGCGCGCCTTGACCTCGGGGCGCTCGCCCCATTGCTTTTGCTGTGCTTCGCGCAGCAGGGCTTCGCTCGCCAGGCGTTGGCGCAGCCAGCCGTCCAGTCCCGCGCGCTGCTCCTTGAGCTGGGCGCGCTCGGCTGCTGGCATGTCTTGCAGCAGGCGCTCGACTTCGGACTGCGCAATCGACACCGCGCCCATCTGGGCCACGGCCGGTCCGTCAGCCGCCGGCGTTTGCGCCGCCGCCGAACCCAGGAAAGTCACCAGCGCCAGGCCCAGTGCGTTGCGCAAAAAATGGCGGTTCATGCGTTTCATCGGATTCCTCTTTTCATGCTTCAAGGGGTGGCGCGCGCTGCCGCGCCCGCGGCGTCAGCCGACTCGGCCACCTGGGGCGTATGCACCGCACGCGCATCGAACTTGCCCTGGTACAGCCGGTCGCCGTACGCCTGGGCAATCTGTTCGAACTTCACGCGGCTTTGCGCGGCAAACGGCTGGCGCACGGACATCAGGGCGCCCATGTCCAGCTGCTCGTAAGCCTGGACCACTTCCATGCCCACGGCATACAGCTGCTGGTTCTTGGCTTCGCATTGCGCGATCGCTGTCTGGTGCAAGCCGGCTTGCTGCGCCAGCTTGTGCCGCTCGCTTTCCGAAGCGCGCGCCATCTTCAGCAGTTCGTCGTAGGCGCCGCGAAACTGCGCCACCTGGGCACTGGCCTTGGCCAGGCTTTCCTGGGCCTGCTGCTGGGCCGTGGAAAACTGGGCATCGCGACGGCTGCGCGCTTCCCGCTCCCTTGCCAGCAGGGACTGGCTTTGCACCAGTTCGACGCGCAGGGCTTCAGCCTCGGCAGGTGCTGCCGCAGGCTTGGGCGCGGTGCCCGCCTTGAACTGCGCGAGCTCGTTTTGCGCCTGCTGCAGCTGGCCGGTGACCGTGCGCAGCTGGGCGCGCAGCCGCGCTTCCATGCTCTGCTCCTGGGCCTGCGCCAGGCCCGCGCAGGCGAGCGCGCCAGCCAGCAGCGCCACGCGCACCCCTGACCATGGGTGATCAAACAATGTCATGGTGGTTCCTTCAGAAGCGGGCGTTGAGCTCAAGCTGCAAGGTGTCGATCTGGTAGGGCGCGCCGTAGACCTCCTTGGTCGACATCCAGCGGCCCGTGAGCCAGGTGTTCTTGTCGATGGCGTACGAGCCACCGAGGAAGTAGCCCCGCGCATTCGTGCCGCCCTGATGGAACGAGGGGTCGTTGTAGCCGTCGGGCATGGAGTCCGGCTCTATGCGCTTGTAGCCTGCCAGGACGTTCCAGTCGCCGCGTGCCGACGGGCTGGGCTTGCCGAACGTGGCCTGGAACATGTAGGCGTTGCCGCCGCTGCGGAAGTCCGCCTTCCCGGGCGTCAGCGAGGCATTCGCGCCATAGTTGTTGACGATGCCGCCGCGTGCGCGCTGGAACATCTTGTTCTCGTCATAGGCGAGGTTGCGCACGTAGTTCGCGTCCAGGCGCAGGCCGTAGTTGCCCGCGACCTTGGTGTCCCAGCGCAGGTTCATGTCCAGCAGCTGGAATTTCGACGCCAGACCGAAGTACTGGGACTGGGAAGTGTTGGCCGGGTCGGCGGGATTGAGCGCGATGTCGCGCAGCATCATCAGCGTGTTGCCCTTTTGCATGAAGGCCGGGCGCGACCAGTCGGTGTCGCAGGCCTGTGCGCCCGCATACAGGGCGCAGGGCCCCGAGACCTTGCCGGAGACGTTCTTGAAGTCGTAATAGGCGAGCGCGCCGCGCACGCGATTGCGGTCGTTGAGCTTCCAGTCTGCACCGGCCTGCAGGCCCAGCAGCCACTTGTTCTCGCTCGCGGCCTTGTTCAGGCTGTTGGTGGGAAAGCTGTCGGACGAGTATTCCAGCGGGATGATGCCTATGGTGCCGAACAGCGTCAGGTCCTTGTTGCTCGGCAGAGGCTTGCTGTACTGCAGCGCGACGCCATCGACATTGAGGTCGTTGGAGAACAGCATGTCGGTCGTTACGAAGGGGTTGCTGAAACGACCGCCGGTCAGCGTCACGCCGTCCATCAGCCGGTGCGACAGCCAGGCCTGGTCGAGCCAGATGTTCTTCTTGCCCAAGCCGTTGCCCAGCGTCTGGGTGGTCGAGACCGGGTTGTCGTCACTGCCGCTGGCCAGGCGCACGCCCGCATGCGTGTTGTCGGAAATGTCCGCCACCAGGCCGATGCGCGCGCGTGCGCGCCATTGGTTCTTGCGGTCCTGGCGGGTGTTGAGCAGGGGCGGCAGGCCGGCCGTGGTGTTGAGGTTCACGTCGTAGCCGCTGCCGCTGTTGATCGCGGCGTAGTTGACGACTTCATTGCTGTTGCCGCCCGAGAACAGACGCGACTCGTTGCGCACGCGCAGATCGCCGTCGAAGCGTATGCGCTTGGCCCATTCCGGCGTCTCGTTGGGTGCGGCCCAGCCTTCGGACCGGGCCTGGGCCATGACTTCATTCTTGACCTCGTCACGGATGCCGTCGCGCACGGTCTGCGGCACGTAGGGCACGCGCACATCGCCGGCCTGGGCCTGCAGCGCGCTGGCCGGCGGCACGGCCGCGGAGGCCTGGCGCTGGGCCTGGCGTTGGGCCATGGCTTCGGTCTGCGCCTGGGCCAGCAGGGCTTCGCCCACGTCCTTGGTCAGGGCGCCGCTTTGCACCAGCCCCTGGATGAGACGCACCATGGCGCTTTCGGTGGGCGCCGCGGCGCCGGGAGCCTGGGCGGCAGCGGCCATCGACGTCAGCGCGATCACCGTCGCGATGGCCATGGCTTGGGCCTTGCGTGCCAGCGGCGGACGTTGCCGGGCGAACGAATGGGAGTATGCGAATGGAGTCATGGTTGATTCATGGAGGATTCGAAAGAGGGAGCCGGTCGCCAGCGCCTTCAGGGACGGCGGCCGTTCATGGAAACGCGCACCGGAAAGCGCATGGACTGCGGGGGGCGTTCGTCGATGCGCTCGATCTCGCGCAGCATGGCCAGCACCAGCTCGTCGGTGCGCGCATTGCCGCTGCCCTGGACCAGTTGCAGGCGCGTGCTGCGGCCATCGCTGGCTAGCCACAGGTCCACACGCAGGTCGCTGAACACCAGGCTGCGCGTGCGCGGATCGCGCGCCAGCGCCTGCTGCAGCTGAGCGGAGAGGTAGCGTTGGTAGGAGCCGTTGCCCAGCCCGCCACCGCCGCCCGTAGAGCCACCGCCGCGACCGACAGCGATGCCGTCGGTGCCGGCCTGGGCGTCGGCGTTCATGGTCAGCGGATCGCCCAGGTCCTGCGAGGGACTGGGCGTGGCGTCGTCCATGGGCTTTTCCTGCGACTCGACCGGCGTCGGTTCGACTTCGGTGATCTTGGGCTCGACCTTCTC
>JAMNYN010000661.1 GCA_023622805.1 Pseudomonadota bacterium
GACTTTGAATTCATCCGTGTACTGCCGCCTGGGCAGTTTGCTATCTTGCATCTCGATTCTCCATACAGCTGAAGTTACCAACTTTTTGCTGTACGTGAAATCGAGGCAGGATCAGTCCGCATAGTCGCTGGAGTGCAGCGTATCGATGCCGCGCGCTCGCGCTTCCTCGATCAACCGCTGCATGAGCAGTGTTCCCAACCCCTTGTTCTGCCAGGCATCGTCAACCACGATCGCGAACTCGCAGTCAGCCCCGTCCTCCATGCAAAAGCGCGCAACGCCAACCTGTTGTTCCTGCGCGCCCCCACAGGTCATCGCGACATACGCCACGCCTTTGGCTGGATCGACAACGGTCAACTGACGCAGGAGAGCGGCGCTAGGTGAGCTGATCGTGTCGAGAAATCGAAATCGGCGTACGCGTGGGGACAAATGCTCGATGAAGCTGCGTTCGTGCTCCATATCGTCCTCTCGGATGGAGCGTATGACCACCTGGGTGCCGTCACGCAAGAATGCTGTCTGGGGAGCAACAGCGCCCACATCGGGGATCGGGGGTTTCATGGTCATGGGAGCACTCCAGAGAGGGGGAAGAAAGTCGGGGCGGCATGGACAGCCGGCAAGCTGGCCTTCAGCGTCGCCTGCTCAACAGCGTGCGGACACAACGCCCCCGAGGCATGTGCACCTTGAGTCCAGCCCTGCCCGAATACTTGCTGCGCAGACGACGTATTTCGCATGCCCCCATGCTGGGCCTGTTGGCGGCGTTGTTTCCTGCGCCAACGCAAGAAATGCGGTAACAGCTGGCAACAACGCTGCCTGTGACGGCGCAAGCGCCTGCATGTTTGTCTGCATCCTTGATGCAACTCAATGACGGCAGGCCGCCGGGAGGTAAGCTGGCTGCATCGGCGGCAGAGCCGGACCAAGCGCAAGCGCGCGACAACTGCGCTGGGGTCCCTGCGATCAGACCCGTTCACCTCCGGAGGAAAAAATGTCTATTTACCAGCAGATTCTCGTCGCAGTCGACGGCAGCCCCACCTCGGAAAAAGCCCTGGATGAAGCCATTCGTCTGGCCCGCCTGACGGGCGCTCGGCTACGATTGATGCATGTGGTCGACGTAATGAGCTATTTCGCGGGCTACGAGCCGGCGATGGTCTACATCAGCGATACCCTCCCGCTGCTGCGTGCCGCTGGCGAAGAACTGCTGGCCAAGGATAGCCAAAAGGCCCTGGCACAGGGCGTGAGCGTTGACAGCGTGCTGATCGACGATGCCGTGGGCCGGATCTGTGAGCAGGTGGCCGAGCAGGCGAGGCTCGTCAACGCCGATTTGATCGTGGTGGGCTCGCATGGGCGGCGCGGCATAGGCCGCGCGCTGATGGGCAGCGACGCCGAGTTGATCATTCGGTACGCTCCCGTGCCCGTCCTGGTCGTTCGCGCGTCCGAGGCGCCAGCGCAACCCGCGGCTGAAAAAGCCTGAAGCGCCCTGCGTGCAAGAAACGGCGGGCTGCCGGCAATGCCTGGCCCCGGCTGGTTGGAGCATGACCCGGCGGCAGCACGCTCTGTCGTTAAGAGTGCGGTGCAGGCGACCAGTCCGGTCGCTCATCACGCACGGTGTCGACAACGAGCAGGTAGCGTCCGGCATCCATCGCAGGCTCACGCTGCGGCGAAAGAACCCATATCGCCTGACCCGCCGCGGCCGCTGTCTCATAGTCGGCGTCCAGAATGCCAAAGTGATCGAGCCAGTGATTGAGCGTTGCGGGAATTCGGATGCACCCCTTTGACTGCTCGCTGCCAAGGCGCTGCTCCAGAAGATCGCGGTCAGTGGCGTGCATCTGCAAGCGCATTTCACTGGTCCCCCCGGCCCCCCACCCTCGCTTGGCTTGCTGCCATCCGAAATCGAAAATACGCATACCTTTGTCACCGTAACCGCGAATGCCCAACTTGTTCTTTGTGCCTTCGGCTCTGAAGTCCGGATTGCGCAAGGAGTGCTCGAACACGCCCAACGGTGTTTCGAAGTGATCGAACTGCCCTTGGCGCCCTGTCGATACGGGCGAGGCACCGATCAACAAGGGCGTGGACTCCGTGGCGACCCAATAAATGAAAATGGCCTGTACATATGCGTTGCGGTCAACGATCGTCACGTATTGCGCCACGTCGAGAGTGACGCCTGCGGCGGAGAGCATGTCGAGCGCAAGCATTCCATAGCGCAGCACTTCATCGGCAGGCAGCTGGAGTCGGCGGTCCACCTGCTCCTGATATGCCTGGCTCAATGCGTCCACTTTGGGTTGATCTGGCAAGGCTGGCCCTGTACCAAGGCTGAGAATCAGCCATAAAGCCATCGACCTCGGGCCGCGCAGGCTGGAAGTCATGTCGTCACCCGCATCGCTGCTGCTGAGAACAGGTCGGCACGGAGTTTGCCCCACTCTGCATGGACGCCTTCCAACAGAGAAGGGATGACGTCAATATGCCAAGGAGCCTGCTTGGCGAAGTCCGGGAAGGCAGTGGCGTGCGCGACCATAGACAGCAACTCAGACCAAAACACTGCATGGATGAATGTCATTGAATTGCTCCTGTAACGGCCGCATGCACAGGCTTGGATCAATGCAGCTCGATGGCGACGGTATCCCAGGTATGTGTGCGGGGGCTTGACGCAGCGCAAGGCGACGCAATGCAGATCAAGCAGGCCCTGCGTTCGGGCCACCGTCGGTCGCGCGAATGGGTGTTGTGCGGCGCGGCGCGCGCCATTGTGCATGTTACACGCCGGACACCGACGGTTTACCGAGCGTTACTTGCGGATTCCGTTCGTTGTCAGGGTGTTTCCAGGCGGTGTCTAGCATGACTTCAACGCCATTGGACAACGCACAGGAGCTCACATGCACACGATCGCACGATCTTTCAACAAGACGAGTCTTGTCTTACCTGTAGCGATGGCCAACGTCAGCAGCGCCGTGGCGCGGATATCCGCAGAAGGCCATGTGGCCGCGAGCCGGCGGATATCGGACAGGCTCAGCCTGCTGGCCGAGCAACTCAACCCCAAGCGCCGTGTGGTTCACGTCGGAGACGTCATCTACCGGGCTGGCGAGCATTTTGGCAACCTGTACATACTGAATTCGGGCCTGTGCAAGATCGTGAATCTGGCGCCCGATGGCCGTGAACAACTGGTCAGTCTGAGCTTTCGCGGCGATTGGCTGGGTCTTGACGGCATTGCCGAGGGACGTTACAACGTCGATGCCATTGCGATGGATACAGGCGAGATCTGGGTCGTGCCTTATCACCGCCTGATGGACGCCAGCACGACCTGCCCGGCCCTGCTGCATGCGCTGCATGT
>JAMNYN010000631.1 GCA_023622805.1 Pseudomonadota bacterium
GCACCATGATTAACTCATTCAGCGTCAACAGCCTGCAAACAACCCATATCGAGCAGTCTGAACAGCCGAGCTCTCAATCTCAACTGCTGTCTGGCCTTTCTCACTCGATGGCAAATGCTGAAACAGCGATCCGGGAAATTGTGCGCACCATGCAAGAGGCAAACAATCAGACCAGCAAAAACAATGAACTGTTGAACATGGCGCGGACACTCTCTTCTGATTTTGAAGACAATGCAGCCGATCCCAGCAAGGCAAACCAAAGCGAAAAATTCAAGGAATTCGTCAAAGCGGCCGCCGACATGGGCTTCGATTTCAGCGAAATCAGCAGCAAAAGCCAAATGACAAACGCTATCGAGAATATAAAAACGCGAGGCGACAGCCTGGCAAGCAAGCAAAAGTTCGACATGATCGATCTGCAAAAATTCACGGACATGTTCAGAGAGCTCGTGAATCTCCAGTCCACCATCATGAAAGCCATGCACGACAGCAACTCCTCCATCATTTCAAAAATGAGTTAAGGATTCATCATGAGCGTCCACCCTGGCACAGAAAATATCCCCGAGCAAGTCATCGAGCTATTGAGCCATGGCGGAGGGCTCGGCACGATTTTCGGCTACACCGAAAATGAATATGAAGCGATGTACGCCCTTGGCCACAGCCATTACAGCCAGGAGCGTTATCTCGATGCCGCGAAGT
Source organism: Pseudomonadota bacterium (assembly GCA_023622805.1). Lineage (GTDB taxonomy): Bacteria > Pseudomonadota > Gammaproteobacteria > Burkholderiales > Burkholderiaceae_C > Comamonas > Comamonas bellezanensis. The sequence continues at coordinate 697 of JAMNYN010000631.1, forward strand.
GCTTTGGCTTTCTGGTCGCGCACAACGCGCTGGAGCCGCGTTTCATGAATGCCTTTGCCTCCTGCATGCAAATGCTCAAGCAGTACGAGGATGCAATCCAGTACTACTCGACGGCTTCGGTACTGGATCTAGAAGACCCTTTGCCCACCTTCCATACGGCGGAATGTTTCATGGCACTCGCAATGCCTGCGCAGGCCTGCGAAGCACTGGCCCTGGTCATCGCCCAATGCGATGCTCCCCCGTGGGCGGAACTGCGGCAACGGGCCCAGACCCTGCTGGACCTGCTCTCGCGCGACGGCGCCGCCGCCACGCCAACGGATGAGGAGTGCTCACAATGACTGGCAGCCTCGGAATAGGCGCGTTTTCCACGGCCCCACCCCCTCCGCCCGAAGACGTTGAGATCCACACCACGTCCAACGAAAAGACCAGTCTGCACACGCTGCCCGAAAAAACCACCGAAACGTTCGCTGGTCTGAGCAACACCACGCCCGAGCAACAGCTAGGCGCAGCCCTGATTGCAAACGGCCATGGCGCGCCCGCCATTGGCGCGGTAATGGCCCCGTTTTCGCCCGTGGAAATGACGCTGATCTTGCAGGGCCTGAAGATAAAAACCGAGGATGCCCAACTGCGCACTGTCAAGGAAGGGCTGGGCATTACGCGCCAGAAACTCGCGCAAGAGCACAAGAACTCCCTGGAAAAGCTGACGGAGTCGATCAAGAAAAGCGAAAGCGCCGAGTCCAAAAGCAAGGTCTCGAAGATTTTCGGCTGGGTTGCCAAGGTCGGCGCCGTCGTTGGCAGCCTGGTGGCAATCGCTGGCTTGGTCGGTGTCACGGGCCTCACCGGGGGCGCGGCCGCACCGTTGCTCGCACTGGCGGTCATCGGCCTGGTCGGCGCCACCATCAGCCTGACTTCCGCGATTGTTCAGGCCGCCGGAGGCCCCCCCGTGGACATCAACTCCGCCATGACCTGGGGCTGCAAGGCCGTTCTCAAGATCGTTGGCGTGCCCGAAGAAAAACTCGAGGGCGCGAGCAAGATCATGGCCGGCGCCCTGGGCATGGTCACTGGCGCTGTCCTTCTGGACTCCCAACTCGTGGGCAGCTTGGCCGCCGGCATCGTCGAGTTGACCAGCGACAGCAGCAACTGGGCCGCCATCATCGGCGCCACGGTGGCCGCGGTCGCCAGCGTGGCCATTGCGGTGGTCATGGCCTGTGCCACGGGCGGTGCCGGCGCCGGCGAGGCGGTCAAGGAAATCCTCCAGGCCGTTCCTCAGGTGGCGAAAGTCGCGCAGGCCGCCATCGCCGGCGTTTCGGCCGGGGGAACACTCGTCACGGCCGGAATGAATATCGACGTTTCTTTCGACGAGCATGCCTCGGCAGTGGCCCAGGTGGACCGGCAGAAATTCTCCGCCGTCATCGCCAAATTGCAGGCACTGATGGAAACAGATACCGAGCAGATCACCAAAATCGTGAAAGAGATGCAGGAGTCCATTGCCGCAGTTTCGAAAATGATTGCCGCGGCTGGAGAAAGCAGATCTCAAATTGCCGCCAACATCGGCCACTCCATGGCCTAAAGCTGCAGAAAGATTTCCATGCCTATCACCCCCATCCAAAATAGCCCCAATAGCCTGCCAGAATCCGACACCTTCATATTCAGGTCAATCAGCAAATCGTCCAACTCGGAACAAATCATAGACCCCCTGGGCGAAGATAATTCCATGGGCGAAAAGAAAGGCCTGCATATTGAAAAGTCGAATGGAGATTATGCATCCGCCAGCCAAGTGGCCGATGACCTGAGAAGTCTCATGGACGACCTACCATTCGACACAAGCTCCATTTTTGTCGCCATCCACAATAATTCCCAGGGAATCCGCAAGGCCAATATATTGGCGCGTGACAGCGAGCTCAAGTCGCAGTTCAACGAGCTCATTAAATCCGCGAATGACATGCAGACCGCGGCCAACTTCCGCTTGGCCGCGGGAATCATCAGCGGTGTCACGCAGGGCTTGATGGCCGGTTATCAGATGTATTCCAGCGCGCAGGCCGGCAAGGAAGCCATGAAGGGCGTCGAGCCACAAAAGCAGGGCAATGAACTCAAGAGCGAAGCCAAAGCCTTGAACAGCAGCGCGGCCCAGCTCGACACCCAGGCCAAGGCCTTGCGCACGGAAACGCCCGCTGCCAATAGCTCCGTGACCGTCACCGAGACTATCGAGGTCAGCGCCAAACAGAACACGGCCGCGCAAGAGAAATCCACCGCCACCGAGCAGGCTGACATCGTGGTTGCCGAAAAAATTCAATTGGATGCAAAAAAAGAAGCCACGGCTACAGAACAGCAACAACAGGAAATCATCGAAGAGCATTTCACCGCCGAGGCTGTAAAAACAAAAAACAATGAGAGCACGGCTGCCGAGAACTCCACTGACAAAGTGAAAACCGCCCTGGCCGATGACCTGGAAGCAATAAGCACAGCAGAAGGAATAAAAACCGAGCAAAAACACAAAGCTGAACTTATCAAGGATCACTTCGGCAGCAACGAAAAAACAGAGAATGCTTCGGCGGAGGCACCCAGGACTGCCGCCGAATTGAAAGCCGAAGCCAGCGCGAAACGCCAGGAAGCGCA
>JAMNYN010000254.1 GCA_023622805.1 Pseudomonadota bacterium
TTTGGAAATCAATCAAACATAATTGTTATTAAAATACTGGTACGTTTTTTTATTCAGCAATGTATTGAGATAGATCAAGAAATTTCTCTTTAGTCTAGTTTTTTTCGCAGAATTTCGAGCGAGGCTAGGGTAAACCCGTGTATTTCAGTACAGTGCTATGCCTGACGCCGAGCTACAGGGCAGATCTCGGGCGATCACGCAGACAAAAAACGCTATCTGCTGTTCAGCAATCCCCGTCCACGAAGTGCTTGCCGGGCCGGATCAACGGGGTCAGTCGGCCTGTGCTGTGTTGGTGGGGCCCATGACCAGCGCGAATTCCACGAGGCCATTGCGCCTCGTGGCAAGGACCTGAAAAAATGAATTCAAGACCCGCATTGTCTTAATTTCCCGAGAATTTCCACAACGCCAGCCAGCTTGCCACGAGAAACTCAGAATTCATCCGGAAATCATAATTTCTGGAATGCGCTTGAATGATTATTGGATTTTTCTTGATGAATTCAGAAAAATAGTGCGCGCAGCGCAATCTGTCACAGAAGTAATAGAAAGATCTCGCCGACCTATTTTCCTTGCTGGTTGTAGTGTTTATCCCTGGAAATGAAAGCCACGGCTGTGTAATCTAATGCTCTTGATGGGCTGAACACAGGAGATAATCACATGCGGGTCATGATTCTCGCACTGCTGTTTTTATGGGCCAGCCTGGCCCAGGCCACACCCGGCGGAGTGGATGCCAGGGGCTGCCACCATTCTCGGAAAAAAGAATTTCATTGCCACTCGCCCAGCGAAAAGGGCAAGGCCAAGAACCAGGGCGGCGCGGAAACGCCGGCCCAGCGCGACAAGCGCCTGCTGCGCGAATGCCGGGGCCGGCCGAATGCGGGAGCCTGCCTGGGCTATGCCAAGCAGGGCAAATAATCCTCAGATACTGCGCTGGTTCACGCGCCGGGACAAGGCCTCGGCCGTTTCGCGCCGCTCGCTGTAGCGGTCCACCAGGTACTGCGCGCTGCCGCGCGTGAGCAATGTGAACTTGACCAGCTCTTCCATCACGTCGACCACGCGCTCGTAATAGGGGGAAGGCTTCATGCGGCCGTCTTCGTCGAATTCGAGGAAGGCCTTGGCCACGGAGGATTGGTTGGGAATGGTGATCATGCGCAGCCAGCGGCCCAGTACGCGCAGCTGGTTCACGGCGTTGAACGACTGCGAGCCGCCAGAGACCTGCATCACCGCCAGCGTCTTGCCCTGGGTGGGGCGCACGGCACCGTCCGCCAGAGGAATCCAGTCGATCTGCGCTTTCAGGATGCCGGTCATCGCGCCGTGCCGCTCGGGCGAAGTCCAGACCATGCCTTCGGCCCATTGTGCAAGCTGGCGCAACTCCTGCACGCGCGGGTGGCTGTCGGGCGCATCGTCGGGCAAAGGCAGTCCGCGCGGATCGAAGATCCGGGTTTCGGCGCCCATGGCCTGCAGCAGGCGCGCGGCCTCCTCGGTCAGCAGCCGGCTGTAAGAGCGCTCGCGCACCGAGCCGTAGAGCAGCAGAATACGTGGTGCGTGGGTCGCGTGCGTGGCAGGCAGCAGCCGCTGCAGGTCCGGCACGTCAAACGCCTGGCGGTCGAGTGCGGGCAATTCAGCGTTTGGCAATGCGCTCTCCTTGTGCATTCACCACGGCTTCGCCGTCTTCCTTGGAAAAGGCCGCTTTTTGCGCCTGGGGCAGGATCTCCAGCACCACTTCCGAAGGCCGGCACAGCCGCGTGCCCAGGGGCGTGACCACGATAGGGCGGTTGATGAGAATAGGCTGCTGCAGCATGCAATCGAGCAGTTGCTCGTCGCTCCACTTCGGGTCGGCCAGGCCCAGGGCTTCATAAGGCGTGCCTTTTTCGCGCAGCAGCGCGCGCACGCTGATGCCCATGGCGTCGATCAGGCCTTGGAGCGTGGCGCGGTCGGGCGGCGTCTCCAGGTACTCGATCACCCGCGGCTCTTCGCCGCTGTTGCGGATCATGGCCAGCACGTTGCGCGAAGTGCCGCAGTCCGGGTTGTGATAGATCGTGATGGGGTTCATGGCAGTGTCTCCAAAGGGTAGGGCGTCAAACCAGCGTCAGCCGCAAGGCCAGCGCCGCCAGGGTCAGGGTCAGCACCGGCACGGTCAGCACCGCGCCGACCTTGCAGTAGTAGCCCCAGCCTATGCGCGTGCCTTTGCAGGCGAGCACATGCAGCCACAGCAAGGTGGCCAGGCTGCCGATGGGCGTGATCTTGGGACCCAGGTCGCAGCCGATGATGTTGGCGTAGACCATGGCGTGGCGGACAGCGCCGGTGGCGGTGGACGCGTCTATGGACAGCGCACCGATCAACACCGTAGGCATGTTGTTCATGACCGAGGACAGCAGGGCGGCCAGAAAGCCCGTCCCCAGGGCCGCACCCCAGACACCGCCTTGCGCGAACACATCGAGCAGCGCGGCGATGTGGTTGGTGAGCCCTGCGTTGCGCAGCCCGTACACCACCAGGTACATTCCCAGAGAGAACACCACGATGTGCCAGGGCGCGCCGCGCAGCACGCGACGCGTGTGGATGACATGACCCCGCGCGGCAACGGCCAGCAAAATGGCTGCGCCCACGGCGGCCACCGCACTCACCGGAATGCCCAGGGGCTCGAGCGCGAAAAATCCCACCAGCAGCAAAACCAGCACCACCCAGCCGGCGCGAAAAGTGGCCCGGTCGCGGATGGCCTGGATCGGCGGCTGGAGCTGTGCCAGGTCGTAACGCACGGGGATGTCCTTGCGGAAATACCACCACAACACGGCCAGGCTGGCCGCCACGGCTGCCAGGTTGACCGGCACCATCACGGCCGCGTATTCGGCGAAGCCGATGTCAAAGTAGTCCGCGGACACGATGTTCACCAGGTTCGATACGATCAAGGGCAGGCTGGCCGTGTCGGCGATGAAGCCCGCGGCCATGACAAACGCCAGCGTCGCCCCGGGCGTGAAGCCCAGTGCCAGCAGCATGGCCATCACGATGGGGGTGAGAATCAGCGCCGCACCGTCATTGGCAAACAGGGCCGAGACCGCGGCGCCCAGCAGCACCAGTAAGGCGAACAGTCTGGAACCATGGCCGCCGCCCCAGCGTGCCACGTGCAGCGCGGCCCATTCAAAGAAGCCGGCTTCGTCCAGCAGCAGGCTGATGACGATGATGGCGATGAACGTAGCCGTCGCATTCCAGACGATGGCCCAGACCACCGCAATATCGGCCAATTGCACCACGCCGAGCAGCAGTGCCAGCCCCGCGCCCAGCGATGCGCTCCAGCCTATGCCCAGGCTGCGCGGCTGCCAG
>JAMNYN010000284.1 GCA_023622805.1 Pseudomonadota bacterium
CAAGGGCCGCCCCGCAGCGACGGTGCCGTCCCTGGCCGGGCGCCCCCCCTCCACCGAAGGTTGAGAGGGGGAAGCGGGGGCCGGCCATCCGGCGAAGCCGCTCAGGGGGTGCCTACTTTTCCTCTCCAGTCATCTTGCGATACCACAGCGGATGATGGTACTTGGCCCAGGCGCGGTTCACGGTGCCGTAGACCATGGCGCGCAGCGTGCCGCGCGTCCAGATGGCCGCATAGACGTGCAGGATGATCAGGCCGAACAGCGCGAACGCCGAGACCGCATGCAGCAGCACGCTGGCGCGCACCAGCTCGATGGGCAGATCCCACCAGGCACGCCACATCAGTACGCCCGACACGGTCAGACCCAGCATGGAGATGACCAGCAGCCAGAACAGCAGCTTCTGCCCCCCGTTGTACTTGCCCTGTTCGGGCATGACATGGTGGTCCTTGGTGACCAGTTGCGGTGCTTCCTTGATCCACTGCCGGTCGCGTGCCTCCATGATGTTCAGCCGCCAGAAGCGGATGACCATCAGGATGAACGCCAGGGCCATCAGCACCCCGATATAGGGATGGAGAATGCGGGTCCAGGGGCCGCCACCGAACAGCTGCGTCAGCGGGAAGAAGGCCGGATGGAAGAACGCCAGGCCGGACAGGGCCAGCAGCACGAAGCTGATGGCCACCACCCAGTGGTTGGCGCGCTCGGAAGCGGTGTAACGCTTCAAGTCACGGGGGCTGCGCTTCATTGTGCGTCCTCCTTGTCCAGCATGGCTTGTTCCTGGCGCTCTTCTTCACGCTCGAGTTCCGCGGGCACCTCATGCGGGCCCTTGGTCACGTAGTGGAAGAAGCTGCCGACGGCCGCCACGCCCAGCGCGGCCAGGGCCAGCGGCTTGGCAACGCCCTTCCACAGCGAGACCATGGGACTGATCTTGGGATCGTCCGGCAGGCCTTTGTAGAGCGAAGGCTTGTCGGCATGGTGCAGCACATACATCACGTGCGTGCCGCCCACGCCTGGCGGGTCGTACAGGCCGGCCTTGTCGAAGCCCCGACGATTCAGGTCAGCAATGCGATCCGCTGCGTGGTCCTTCATCGCCTCCTTGGTGCCGAACTGAATGGCGCCAGTGGGGCAGGTCTTGACGCAGGCCGGTTCACGGCCCACGGCCACGCGGTCGGAACACAGGGTGCACTTGTACGCCTTGTGGTCCTTCTTGGAAATGCGCGGCACGTTGAACGGGCAGCCGGTCACGCAGTAGCCGCAGCCCACGCAGTTTTCCTGCTGGAAATCCACGATGCCGTTGCTGTACTGCACGATGGCGCCTGGCGACGGGCAGGCCTTGAGGCAGCCCGGGTCTTCGCAGTGCATGCAGCCGTCCTTGCGGATCAGCCATTCCAGGTTGCCCGTGGCCTCGTTTTCGTACTCGGTGAAGCGCATGACGGTCCACGAGTCGGCCGTGAGGTCGGTCGGGTTGTCATACACGCCGGCCGCCAACGTGCCAATGTCGTCGCGCAGATCGTTCCACTCCATGCAGGCGGTCTGGCAGGCCTTGCAGCCTATGCACTTGGAGACGTCGATCAGCTTGGCCACTTCACCAGCGTACGCTTGGCGCTCGCTGGGCGAAGGGGTGGTCGTCGCCGAGCGACGCTTGATATCGAGAGAATGTGTAGAAGACATCAGCTACTCCTTAGGCCTTTTCCACCTTCACGAGGAAGGTTTTGGATTCTGGTGTGTTGCTGTTGCCGTCACCAATCGATGCCGTCAGATTGTTGGCCATATAGCCCTTGCGTCCGGTCGACGAGAAGCCCCAGTGGATGGGGATGCCGACGTGGTGCACGGTCTTGCCTTCGATCTGCATGGACTTGAGGCGCTTGGTCACCACAGCCGCTGCCTTGATGAAACCTCGCTTGGAGCTCACCTTGACCTGCTGGCCGGTGGCAATTCCCAGTTCCTGGGCCAGCGTTTCGCCGATTTCGACGAACTGTTCGGGCTGAATGATGTTGTTCAGCTGAACGTGCTTGGTCCAGTAGTGGAAGTGCTCGGTCAGGCGGTAGGTGGTGCCCACGTGCGGGTACTCGGCGGCCGTGCCGTCCGTGCCCTTGGTGGATTCCAGCACCCGCGCCGCAGGGTTGATGATCGCCAGCTTGTTCTTGGGGTACATCGGGTTGTAGCCCAGCGGATTGTCGAACGCCTCGTAGTGCGTCGGGAACGGACCTTCGTTCATGCCCTTGCGCGCAAAGAAGCGCGCCACGCCTTCGGGGTTCATGATGAACGGGCCCACGGTGGCCGGGTCCATGGTCACCGCGATGTCGGGCACGTCGGCGCCGGCCCAGGCCTTGCCGTTCCACTCGATCAGCTTGCGCTTGGGGTTGAACGCCTTGCCTTGCAGGTCGCAGGATGCACGGTTGTAGAGCACGCGGCGGTTGGCCGGCCAGGCCCAGGCCCAGTTCAGCGTATTGCCCACGCCCGTCGGATCGGAGTTGTCGCGGCGTGCCATCTGGTTGCCCGAAGACGTCCAGCTGCCCGCCCAGATCCAGCAACCACCCAGGGTGGTGCCGTCGTCGCGCATTTCGCCAAAGCCGGCCAGCTGCTCTCCCGCCTTGCGGATGAGCTTGGTAGGGTCCTTGGGGTCGAACAGGTCGACCAGGGCGCGGCCGTTGTACTCCTTGGCAATTTCTTCCGAGGAGGGATGGCCTGCCTGGGCGTAAGGCCAGTAGAGGTTGGCGATGGGGTCGGCGAACTTGCCGCCGTCCTTGGCGTAGGCCGCTTTCAGGCGCAGGTGCAGGGCCGACATGATGGCCACGTCGGTCTTGGCTTCGCCCGGTGGCTCGGCCGCCTTCCAGTGCCATTGCAGCACGCGCGACGAACTCACCACGGCGCCGTCTTCCTCGGCGAAGCAGGTGGTCGGCAGGCGGAAGACTTCGGTCTGGATGGACGCGCTGTCCACATCGTTGAACTCGCCGTGGTTCTTCCAGAACTCGGACGTCTCGGTGATCAGCGGATCCATCACCACCAGGAACTTGAGCTTGGACAGGCCGTTGCGCACGTTGTTGCTGTTGGCCAGCGCGGCGAGCGGGTTGAAGCCCTGGGCGATGTAGCCGTTGACCTTGCCCTGGTTCATCATGTCGAAAATCTGCAGCATGTCGTACTGCTTGTCGAGTTTCGGCAGGTAGTCGAAGGCCCAGTTGTTCTCGGTCGTGGCCGCGGGACCGTACCAGGCCTTCATCAGGCTCACATGGAACTTGGGCGTGTTCGACCAGTAGTTCATCTGCCCCGGGCGCATGGCCTTGGGCGTGCGCGCGGTGATGTACTGCTGGTAGT
>JAMNYN010000493.1 GCA_023622805.1 Pseudomonadota bacterium
GAGGGCACGGCCGCGAGCAGCTCGATGGCGGTTCCCAACGGGCGCTTGAGCCAGGCGGGCGACAGCTCGGTCAGAAACAAGGCGATGCCAAAGCTCACCGGCACGGCAATCGCCAAAGCGATGAAGGAGGTGGCCAGGGTGCCGTAAATCATCACCAGGCCGCCATACTGGTCCTGCACCGGATCCCAGACGCTGCTGGTCAGGAACCCCAGGCCGTATTCATGGATGGCAGGCCAGGCGCCGACCAGCAGCGAGCCCAGGATGGCGATCAGCAGGCCCAGCGTCAACAACGCGGCGCCGCGTGCCAGCCAGGCAAAACAACGGTCGGCAAACACGCCGGACATCAGCGTGAGGCGGCGAGGGGAAGGGCCACGAGGCGTTGCCACGGTCTGGGCAGACCCTGGCATCGAACGGGCAGTCGATGGAGTGGACACGCTGAGCGCCTCTTCAAAAATAGTTCGTCAACACAAGCACCAAAAAGGCGGTGCACATGAGGTGCACCGCCTGTCGCTCAAGCTTACTTCAGAGCGATGGCGTTGCCGGATGCATCCTTGATGCCGGTCCAGGCTTTGTAGACCACGTTCTTGACTTCGTCAGGCATGGGGACATAGTCCAGATCGCTGGCCGTCTTGTCGCCCGACTTGTAAGCCCATTCGAAGAACTTCAGCGAGGCCGCGGCCTGGGCTGGCTTGTCCTGGGTCTTGTGCATCAGGATGAACGTCGCCGACGTGATGGGCCAGGCGTTCTTGCCGGGCTGGTTGGTGAGGATCTGGTAGAAGCTCTTGGACCAGTCAGCGCCCGCGGCGGCGGCCTTGAACGTCACGTCGTCAGGCGAAACAAAGCTGCCGGCGCTGTTTTGCAGCAGCGCGTAGGTCATCTTGTTTTGCTTCACGTAAGCGTACTCGACGTAGCCGATGGAGTTGGGCAGGCGGCCGACAAAAGCGGCGACGCCTTCGTTGCCCTTGCCGCCGGCACCGGTAGGCCAGTTCACAGCCTTGCCTTCGCCGACTTTTTCCTTCCACTCGGCATTGACCTTGCTCAGGTAGTTGGTGAAGCCGAAGGTCGTGCCCGAGCCGTCAGCGCGGCGCACCGGGGCAATCGTCGCGTCGGGCAGGTTCACGCCGGGGTTCAGCGCCACGATGGCAGCGTCGTTCCACTTGCTGATCTTGCCCAGATAGATGTCGCCGAGCAGCTGGCCGTTGAGCTTGAGTTGACCGGGCTGCACGCCCTTGATGTTGACCACGGGCACGATGCCGCCGATCACGGTGGGGAACTGCACCAGGCCCTTCTTGGCCAGTTCGTCGTCTTTCAGCGGCTCATCCGAAGCGCCGAAGTCCACGGTCTTGGCGTCGATCTGCTTGATGCCTGCGCTGGAACCCACCGACTGGTAGTTGATCTTGACGCCGGTTGCCTTGTTGTAATCGGCCGCCCACTTGGAGTACAGGGGTGCGGGGAAGCTCGCGCCGGCGCCGGTAGCTTCTTGTTGCGCCAAGGCATTGCCCATACCGGAACCTGCCACAACACCAGCTGCCAGAATTTGAATCACGGACCACTTCATGAACACACCTCTTGGGTTGAAAAAACTGTGATGTAGCGACTTTAAAAACCATTTATGACAGCGTCGTGACATCACACCGGTGCGTCACACGGGCAATGAAATTTCCTTTCCACCGATTTCATCTACTTGCCACAATCGAGGTGTACGCTGATGCTCCACGGCGTGGTGCCTGCGTTTGCACGCTACACCAGCCCTTCTTTCCCACACAACCCATGCCATCTTGCGCATGACTTCCGTGACCGGTCTTTGCCCGTCTTCACCATGCTCCACGCCCACTTGTACGCCGCCGTCGATCTTGGATCCAACAGTTTCCGCCTGGAAATCGGCCAATTCGCACACCACCATTTCCAGCGGGTGGAGTACCTCAAGGAAACCGTGCGCCAGGGCGGCGGCCTCGATGCCGAGCGCTATCTTTCCGAAGAGGCCATGCAGCGCGGATGGGATTGCCTGGCGCGCTTCGGTGAACGTCTCAAGGGCTTCCCTGTAACCCATGTGCGCGCCGTCGCCACCCAGACCCTGCGCGAAGCTCGCAACCGCGAAGCTTTTGTGCGCCGCGGCGCCGAACTGCTGGGTTACCCGATTGAAATCATTGCCGGCGAGGAAGAGGCGCGGCTGATCTACCGCGGCGTCACCAGCCTGCTACCCCCTTCGGATGAGCGGCGCCTGGTGATCGACATCGGCGGGCGCTCCACCGAGCTGGTGCTGGGCCGGCAGCAGGAAGCGCAGCAGGCCCTGTCCTTGCGGCTGGGCAGCGTGGCCTGGTCGCAGCGCTACTTCCCCGACGGCGTGCTCAGCCGAGCGGCCTTCTCGCAGGCGGCCGTGGCCGCGCGCGCCGTGCTCGACGAAGCGCTGGACAGCATCCACTGGGGCGACTGGGATGTCGGCTATGCCTCTTCGGGCACGGCAGCCGCCATCGGCGACATTCTGATCGCCAATGGGCGCGCGGACGGCAGCATCACCCGCGAAGGCCTGGAATGGCTGCACGACTGCCTGGTGCGCGCCAAGACCACCGACCAGATCCGTCTGACCGGCCTCAAGGAAGATCGCCGCGCCGTGATCGCCGGCGGCTTGAGCATCATGCAGGCGCTGTTCGACCTGTTTCAACTGACATCCCTGAATGTGGCCCAGGGTGCGCTGCGCCAGGGCGTGCTCCACACCCTGGTCGAGCAGGACCCGCTGTGCACCGACCTGCGCACGGCCGCCGTCCACGGCCTGATGCAGAAATTCTCCGTGGATGCGGAGCAGGCACAGCGCGTGGCCCGCGTCGCGCACAACCTGCTGGAGCAGCTCGCGCCCGACACGCCGGCCCCGGAGCACGAACCGCTGCGCTGCGCCGCCCTGCTGCACGAGATAGGCCAGCACATTGCCCACAGCAACTACCACCGCCACGGCGCTTACATTCTGGAAAACACCACGGCTGCCGGCTTTACCCAACCCGAGCGCGCCCACCTGGCCCAACTGGTGTGCGGGCAGCGCGGCAAGCTGCGCAAGCTGCTGCCGGAAATGCTTGCCGACACGCAGCATGTCTACCCGCTGCTGGCCTTGCGCCTGGCCGTGCTGCTGTGCCATGCCCGGCAGGCGCCCGAATTCGGCGACCTGCGACTGTCGGTGAGCGGCACGAACTTCACGCTGCAGGGCAGCAGCAACTGGGCGCAGACCTATCCCCAATCCGCTTATCTATTGCTGGAAGAGCAGCAGGCCTGGCAGAAAACGCCATGGCAGCTCGAACTGAGCTGGAGATAACGCACCCT
>JAMNYN010000227.1 GCA_023622805.1 Pseudomonadota bacterium
GCTCATCTCGCTCACGCTCGACTTGCTTGCGGCGCTCGTTGACCTCGCTGAAGCGGCCATAGGGCACGGCGGCCTGCTGCTTGGCGTCCTCTGCCTCGGCTTCAGCCGCCTCGGCCGCGCCCGCTGGCGTGGTTGCAGAGGCTGCTGGCGCTGGCGCAGCCACTGGGGCCGTGGCTGCCGGCGCTGGGGCGGGTGCCGCGTCGCCGGTAGCACTGTCGTCCAGCAAGTCGCCTCGATCTTCCGGCGAGCCAGGCGTCCAGCTGTCGCTGTCCTGCACGTCGACGGCCGCGCCACCCAGGTCGCCCCCCTCACCGTCAGCGGGAGCGAGATAGCGGGCCAGCAGCATTTGCAGAGTCTTGGGCATGGTTTTCCTTGTGGTGGTGTGGTTGGTTATGAATTCGCTGGCGCTGGTTACGGCATCACGCCATCGGGGCGCTGTGTCTCGATACCGGCCATGGCCCCGACTGCCGCGCTCTCGGGGGGCGATGGCAGCATGGGACTGGTGTTCTCTGGAAAGGATGCAGTGGGCGCCGCGGCCTGAGCTGGATCTGCCATGGGCACGATGGGCGCCGCGTCCTTGTCCTGGAAACCGACCGACCGGGCCAGCTTGTCGGCCAGTGGCGCGGTCTGCGGGGTCTGTGCGATCACCTGGGCTGTCTGCAGGCCGGTGTAGAGCAGCTGCATATCGCTGCGCTGCGCATCCGCGTCCGTCTTGCGGGCCTGGGCCTGCAGCAGCTTGGCCTTGGCCTCCAGCGTCGGATCGGCAGGGGCCTGGGCGGGATCTGGCAGGTTGTCGATGAGTTCGTGCTTGTCGGCCAGGTTGCTGTAGCGCAGCACCACGCGATCCGGGATGGCCACGCCCTTCTCGCGCATTTCCATGACCTGAGTGAACTGGCTGTTCTCGAACGTCACCTGCATGGGTTGCTCGCTGACCACCACGTCGTACTCGCCCACGGTCACGTCATAGAGGTAGACGCCGGTTTCCGGGTCAAACTTGTTGATCTCCAGCGTGGTGTCCACGTCCTTGCCGGTCAGCGGGTCGGTCTCGGTGATACGGAACACGCGATGGCTGTCGTAGTAGCGCTGGATCATCTTGAGCAGCCGCTTTGCCAGCAGGCCGCGCGTGTATGCAAGGTTGTCCAGTGGCACAGCCAGTTGCTGCTGGCTGGCATGCTGCTTCGATTGGATGGCCACGCCCGAGATCTCCCCACCCTGGTTGCCGCGCATGGCGTCCGGCACCGTGGTTTCCTTGAGCGCCATCGTGGCCCGGTCGATCAGGCGATCCACGCCGGTGGGCACCTGGCTGGGCTGGATGCGCTTTGGCGGGGTTGCTCCCTTGGCGTACTCGATCACCAGGCCCGTCTTTGCGCCATTGGCCTCCAGGTCATCGGTGTCCATGTTGGTAAGCGAGTTCTCCTCGACCTCCCAGCCCCCGTTGGCGCTGGAGTTGAGGATGTGCACAAACTGGCTCACGGCCTTGTTCAAGACTTCCTGCGGCCCGATGCCGTTGTCCACCATGCCGCGCGTCTTGCCGCGACGGAAGTAGGCGAAGTACGGGATCAGGGTGAAGTGCTCATACGGGCTGAACTCGTCGTGCATGGTCGTGCACCAGGTGCTGACGGTCCACTTGATGCGCTTTTTCATGCGCCGCGCCCGCACCGCGCCCTTGCTCAATGCGTCCTGCACGCTCTCTGTCGACAGGTTGGCCTCGACCTGCACGTCCCCGCTTTCGGGGAACACGATGCAAGGGGTCATTTCGTACACCCAGCGCTGGCGATCGATGACGCGATAGCGCTTGATGCCATCGGTGCCGTCAAAGTAGGCATCCTGCAGGCCGCTCCAGCCGAACTTGTTGCGCGGCGTCTCCCCGTCCAGGTCGCCGAAGTCGTGGGACGAGTCTTCGCTTTCCTCGACCTTCTTGCGCGCGTCCTGCCCGTAGATCTGCCCGATTTCCTCCAGGGTGAGCCAGCGCGGCCAGGTCACATCACCCCAGCTGTCGGGGTCGTAGCTCTTGGCGTCCGGATCCGGGATCACGTCGCGCGGGTCGGCGTGTGTGATGACGATGTCGCCTTTGATGTTGTCCTCAAAGGACAAGCGCAGATCAAAGAAGCCGCGCTGCTCGATCAGGCCATCCCCGAAAACCTGTGTCTCCACCCAATGCAGCTGGTTCATGTCCGCCACCTGCATCAGCACCTTGGTAAGAATCTTTGCCACCTCGGGGTCACCCTTCTCGCCGCGCGGCCGCAGGGTAATGTCCATGCGGTTGGCGATCTGGTAGCCCAGAGCCGTGTTGATGGCCGGCATGATCTGGTTGAACTCGTAGAACGGGCGCCCTTCTTCGGCCAGGATGCGCTTGTCCTCGGGCCGCCACTGCTCACCGCCGCCCAGGTACATGCCCTCGCAGCGTTCGGCCTGGTCGGTGTAGTCACGGTGACCGCGATCCACCCCATAGCGGTAACGCGCCCAGTTCTCGCGTGCTGTTTCGTCGAATGACATGGCTTACGCGGCTTGCGCCGATCCTTTGTTGTTGTTTCGGCCCTTGAGGAGCCGGTCACGCCAGCTGTCCTTGCCTTTGGCCCTCTTGCGCTGCGGAATGCCAGCAACGAACGTCATGGCCACGGCATCGCCCTTGTCTGGGGATCGGCCCAGCGCCTCGCGCACCTCGTCCTTGCTGCGCATCAGGATCGCGGTCTGGTTGCCCAGGGGCACGACCTTGTAGCGGACGGCTGTCAGGTCGCCCAGCAGCTCCTGGTCGGGCGGCAAGGCAATGGGGTCTGGCGCCGTGGGGTCCAAGGCCTCCCGCATGAGCCAGTACATTTCCGCGCGCTTGTTGCGAAAGCGCAGGTTCCCGGCCTTGGTCATTGCGGTAGAGCTTTCCGAGCCGTTGACCGCGTGCACGAAGAGGTTCAGCCCGACGATGAAATCCAACGCGCTGGAGCCGATGCCAATGGAGTCGACGCAGACACAGGCGCCGTCGCGGATGAGCGGCACCACAAAGGCCGCGGCCGTGGGGCCGTCCTTGGTCACCGCGCCCGGCGCCGCGATCAGTTCGTCGAACCACTGACCATGGCGCCGCGCCGCGCTCGATTTGTCAATGCCGCCGCGCGCGGGGTCGAAGCCCAGGCAAGTCATTTCGCCCTTCTGGGTGCGCGCCTGCCAGCGGGCCTGGGCTGCCTTCACCCACTCGGTAGGGATCACCTGCCAGGCGGGGTCCGAGCTGCCAGCGTTGAAGTCGCCATTGAGCATCTTGCTGCGCAGCGGCTCGGGCAGAGACTGCAGCGTGGACTTGTAGCCTGTGGTCAGCAG
>JAMNYN010000161.1 GCA_023622805.1 Pseudomonadota bacterium
AGAGGCTATCCGGCGCGTTCTTGGTGCTTGAGAGAAGGGTGTCGCACCTGTGCATGCGACTTATTCGATAAGAGCCCTTTTGGGCTCTTTGGTCACCTGTGCATGGTGCGACAGGCCGCTGGTTGGTCCGGCTTGATTGATTAAGCCGGGTTACACAGGGGTTACATGGCGTCCAGAAAGCAAAAAGCCCAATCCTGAGGATTGGGCTAAGTGCTTGAATTTATTGGTGCCGACTGCCGGTTTCGAACTGGCCACCTGATGATTACAAATCGCTGGGATTTTAGTTTTCTATGGTTTCCCTTTGATGTCGAAAATTGCCTCTTTCATAGGGAAATATGCCGATTTTTGTCATATTGGCAGCGACTGGACTTGCCGATACTTTCCCTTAGTTTGATAGAATCTGCCTACACAGTGCCTACATGGCGCCTACACAGGGGAGAGCAGACAGGTGGCGAAAGTTAATTTCACAGCCGACCGGGTGGCCGCATTTCAATGCGAGGCCGGCAAGCAGCAGAGCATCATGTGGGACGCGAAAACGCCAGGCCTGGGACTTCGCGTTACCGCCGCCGGCGCGCGCTCTTACATTTTCGAAACTCGCCTTGAGGGCAAAACCATCCGCATCACCATCGGCGATGTCCGGACAGGGACGGTAGGCAAGGCCCAGGCGGAGGCCACGCGCCATAAGGCGCAGACCGACCAGGGCATTGACCCGCGCCAGGTGCGCGCCGAACAGGTTGCAGCGCAGGTGGCAGTAAAGGTCGAAACAGCGGCCGCTGCGTTGCGGGAGTCCGTCACCCTGGGCGCCGTGTGGCCTGTTTATGTTGCGGAGCGCACCCCGCACTGGGGCGAACATCAGATATCGGCGCATCGCAAAATCATTCAGGCCGGCGGGGAAGGGCGCAAGCGCAGCCCCAAGCCGACGAAGCCGGGACCGCTTTCCGTTCTCGCCGCCGAGCGCCTTGTCGACTTGACCGATTCGCGTATTGAGGCGTGGGCGAAAGTCGAAGCTCAGACACGGCCGTCCAGTGCGCGCCTGGCCATGCGCCTGCTGAAAGCCTGCTTAAACTGGTGTTCGGCCCACCCGCACTATTCGGCCATCGTCACCAGAAACGCGGCCAAAAGCGCCAAGGTACGCGAAATACTCGGCAAGCCGAAGGTGAAGCATGACCTGCTGCAGCGTGAACAGCTGGCGGCGTGGTTCTGTGAAGTCCGTAAGATAGGCAATCCTGTTATCTCCGCCTACCTGCAAACGCTGCTGATGATTGGGGCCCGCCGCGAGGAGGTGGCCGGGCTGCGCTGGGCCGACGTCGATTTTCAGTGGGGCAGCATGAAGCTGGGCGACAAGGTGGAGGACTTCCGCATGGTGCCGCTGACGCCCTACGTCGCGCACCTGCTGGCCGCGCTCCCGCGCCGGAATGAGTGGGTATTCAGCAGCCCGAGCGCCGAGTCGGGCAAGCTGGCCGAGCCACGTATTGCCCATAACGAGGCGGTGGCCGCCGCCGGCCTTCCGCACCTGACCTTGCACGGCCTGCGCCGCAGCTTCGCAACCCTGAGCGAGTGGACCGAGACGCCGGCCGGCATTGCCGCGCAGATTCAAGGCCACGCGCCCCAGGGCGTGCGCGAACAGAACTACATCCGCCGGCCGCTAGACCTGCTGCGAAAGTGGCACGTTAAAATAGAGGAGTGGATGCTGGAGCAATCGGGCATCGAGTTCCAGCCAGCGCCAGCAGCATTGCGCCTGGTCCCGGCAGCCTGACCACATCAGGCACTATTTACGCTGCAGCCTAGCCCGACGGGGCGACAGTCGGCACCTTCACCGACCGGTTGCAGCACCTATTTTTGAAGGCGCACGAAGGAGCGCGCATGCAGCTTAATAGCGTTGAACTTAGCTTTTTGGAAATGGTCAAAATTGACCGGGCGGCCGAGCTCATGGGGAGAACCGTCGAGGGGCTTTTACGGGAGGGGGCAGCTGGTCAACGGCTTCTGTACTGCG
Organism: Pseudomonadota bacterium; assembly: GCA_023622805.1. Lineage (GTDB taxonomy): Bacteria > Pseudomonadota > Gammaproteobacteria > Burkholderiales > Burkholderiaceae_C > Comamonas > Comamonas bellezanensis. The sequence continues at coordinate 1,994 of JAMNYN010000161.1, forward strand.
CGCTTTCGCCCTACGATGCCACACTGAGCGCGATACCATCCCATGAAGCACCGAGACAGGCGCAGCGCTCCTCTCGCACTCGCACGTTCGTCGCGCTGACGCCGGATAGCTGTGTGGAACTTGCGCTACAGGGCGTAGTCGAAATCAAGCATTGGCCGGCAGCGATGGATGATGATGACTCTCTCGTATGGCACTACTGGCATCTGGAAAAGCCGCAACAGGTGGCTTTGGAGATGGTATTCGTGCCTGAATGGGATGTGTCATTAGCGCCAGTGAATGCTCAGCTTTCTACGGCCGGCGCCTCCGCTTCGGAGCGTAATAAATTGCTCCGTCATATTGGTGGGCTGGCAATGCTCTTAGCTGAAGTACACGGCACCTACAAGCGAGGAGAGACCCCGAATAGAGAAAAAATTGCCAGTGAAGTGGTTGAGCTGCTGGCGGCGATGCCCGACGCGAATACTTTCGGTGCAGGCAATACGAGTATCCGCACAAGTATCGCTGAAGGAATAAAGCTGCTGAAAAGTTAGGTATTTCTGTCAGCTGACAGCTATTTTTGTCAGCTGACAAATCGCTTTGCTGCTTAATTCAAGAATGCATCATCCAATCCACGAAAGGGAAGATGATGCAAGGCTCCTGCCACTTGAACCAGCCGACGATGCCGCCAGCACTTGCTGCCGTTGCACAAGGCCGCGACCATATCACCACGCAAGAGTTTGCCCGCGCCATGTGCTGCGCGCCGCAGACTGCGCTGAAGAACCATTGCCTCAAGGGTGAGTGTTATGGGGTGCGTCCCATCAAGCGGGGTAAGCTGCTGCTGTGGCCTGTTGTCGATGTTGCCCAAGCACTGAGCGGGTCAGCGTAATGGTCAGCCCACCACCGGGCGACCGCCCAAAGAAAAAGTCCGGCCGCCGCCAAGCAGAACCGGACCTCTTTGAAACAGCAGTACCTGCTGCGCACTCTACCACACCCGTTCGCTTCGCTGGCACTGAGAACCCGCGCTATCTGCGCGCCCTGCATGCGCTCCTGCTTCGTCCTGTACCCCGCGAGCATCTCGACCGTGTGGCAGGCTGCAGTAATGGTCCTGACCTGATTGCAAACTTGCGGGATCTAGGTTTGGGCCTCACCGGCCTGCCTTGCAGCATGATTGACGACCACGACCAGGACGGCCGCAAAATCAAACGCGGCATCTACCACCTGGCCGAAGCCGGCCGCCGCGCCATCCATGCATGGTTGCGTACGCGCGATAAAAAGGCGGGTGAATGACGAATCAAAGCCTTTGCGCGCGGTTAGGGCTGGCCTCGCATTCCTTCCC
>JAMNYN010000272.1 GCA_023622805.1 Pseudomonadota bacterium
CCAGGCGCCAGGCCACGCCATCCACCTCGGCGTCGTAGAGCTGGACTTCGCCGCCGCGCAGTTCCGTCTCAGTCAGTGGCGGCGCAGGCAGCTTGCCCTCGCCCGCGAGCAGCTTGCCCTGGGGATCGAGCACCTGGTACTGGACGCTGTCGGGCGTGCTCGCACGCAGGTCATGGCTCAGCGCCAAGGGCAGGCTGAACTGCGGCAGGCCTTCCTGCACCTGCTGCGCCAGCGCCTGGGCACCGTATTCCAGCGCCCGGTCAAACGGCTTGTTGGCCAGGCCCTGCGCGACCAGCCAGGTCAGCGCCAGGCTCACCGGCCACAGCAGCAGCAGCGGCGTGAGCATCCAGTCGAGGATTTCCCCAAACAGCGAGCGCTGCTCGCGCTGAAAGATCTTCAATCTCTTATCTTTTCCAGGCAGTAGCCCAGGCCGCGCACGGTGGCGATGCGGATCGGGCCGTGCTCGATCTTCTTGCGCAGGCGGTGGATATAGACCTCGATGGCGTTGTTGCTCAGCTCCTCGCCCCACTCGCACAGGCGCTCGACCAGCTGGTCCTTGCTGACCAGGCGGCCGGCGCGCTGCAGCAGCACTTCGAGCAGGCCCAGTTCACGCGCCGACAGCTCGACCATCTTGCCGTCGATGGTGGCCACGCGGCCGGACTGGTCGTAGACCAGCGGTCCGTGCTTGATGGTGCTGCTCGCGCCGCCCATGCCCCGGCGCGTCAGCGCCCGCACGCGCGCCTCGAGCTCCTGCAGGCTGCAGGGCTTGGCCATGAAATCATCGGCGCCGAAATCCAGGCCCTTGACCCGCTCTTCCACGCTGTCGGCCGCCGTGAGGATGAGCACCGGCAAGGTGTCGCCACGCCCGCGCAAGCGGCGCAGCACCTCCAGGCCGTGCATCTTGGGCAGGCCCAGGTCCAGAATCAGCAGGTCAAACTCGCTGCTGGTCAGCAACACCGATTCGGCCTCGCTGCCGCTGGCTACATGGCTGACCACGGCCCCCGAACCGCGCAAGCTGCGCTGCAGGCCGTCGGCAAATACCTGGTCGTCTTCGGCAATCAGAATGCGCATGCGGAGTCTCCTCGATGAGCGCGGCAGTACACAGCCGCCAGGCCGTGCAGCCATTCTAGGAGCGCACCGCGGTGCTACGCCAGCGGGTTTTCGCCGGGCTCCGCCGGCGCCCGTGGGGGGCAAACCAACTGGGGGGCTTTGCCCCCCAGCGCGAGCCACACGCAGTGGGCGAGCGTGGGGGCAACTCCGCCGCCGCCGGGCCGCCCCAAGGCGGCGACGGCCCCCTCGGGGGGCAGGGAGCCACACGCAGTGGGCGAGCGTGGGGGCTCTTATTCACTTACGCCGGTTTGCCAGTGCTCGCCGCATAGGCTTCCAGCCCCAGCGTCACCACGGTCGCCACATCGTCCCCCACTTCGGCGCGGAACTCGGCTTCCGCCTGGGCCACGGCCGCCTCGAAAGCCTGCAGCCAGGCCAGGCCGGTAGGAGTGAAGCGCAGCCAGCGCGTGCGCTTGTCGCGCGCGTCAAACTCGCGCGTGACCAGCCCCCAGGCAATGCACTGCTCGACCAGATCGGCCATGGCCTGCTTGCTCATGCCCGCGCGCTCGGCCAGATCGGTCAATCGGTCGCCGCCCAGCGACAGATGGCGCGTGATGTGGATATGGGCGGCGCTGACCTGGTCGCGCGCCGCCAGGTTGGACAGTGCCAGCGGCACCTCGACCGCATGGGCCATGAGCTGCATCACGCGCGCGTCGAAGCGGCGCATGGAATGACCGAGCAGACGGCCCAGATGGGTCTGGCGCCAGGCGTCCTGGACAGGCGCGGCAGGTGGGGTGTAGTGCATGGCATATTGTCAGGCAAACTGACTAAAAATCATCTGTACACGATAAGACAACGCCCATAAACTACTGTTCAAGCATCCAGCCCGGCAGTCACAGCAGACGGGGCGTTCTATCCAAGCCATTGTTTTTCAAGGAGTTTTTCATGGACGTCACCACTGTCAAGAACAGCAACCCTCCCGTCGCCGCCAATGCCGAAAAGGCCAAGGCCTTGCAGGCGGCCCTCGCCCAGATCGAAAAACAGTTCGGCAAGGGCACCATCATGCGGTTGGGCGAAGGCGAAGTGATTGAAGACATCCAGGTGGTGTCCACCGGCTCCCTGGGCCTGGACATCGCGCTGGGCGTGGGCGGCCTGCCACGCGGCCGCGTGATCGAAATCTACGGTCCGGAATCGTCGGGCAAGACCACGCTGACCCTGCAGGTAATCGCCGAAATGCAGAAGATCGGCGGCCAATGCGCGTTCGTCGACGCCGAGCATGCGCTCGACGTGCAATACGCACAAAACCTGGGCGTGCAGCTGTCCGATCTGCTGATCAGCCAGCCCGACACCGGCGAACAGGCGCTCGAAATCGTCGACAGCCTGGTGCGCTCGGGTGCCGTCGACCTGATCGTCATCGACTCGGTCGCCGCCCTCACGCCCAAGGCGGAAATCGAAGGCGAAATGGGCGACGCCCTGCCCGGCCTGCAAGCCCGACTGATGAGCCAGGCGCTGCGCAAGCTCACCGCCACCATCAAGAAGGCCAATTGCATGGTCATCTTCATCAACCAGATCCGCATGAAGATCGGCGTGATGTTCGGTTCGCCCGAAACCACCACCGGCGGCAATGCGCTCAAGTTCTACGCCTCCGTGCGCCTGGACATCCGCCGCACCGGCACGATCAAGAAGGGCGACGAAGCCATCGGCAACGAAACCCGCGTGAAGGTGGTGAAGAACAAAGTCAGCCCGCCGTTCAAGACCGCCGAGTTCGACATCATGTTCGGCGAAGGCATCTCGCGCGAAGGTGAAATCATCGACATGGGCGTGGAAGCCAAGATCCTCGACAAGTCGGGCGCCTGGTACGCCTACCGCGGTGAAAAGATCGGCCAGGGCCGCGACAACGCGCGTGAATTCCTGCGCGAGAACCCCGATCTGGCCTACGAAATCGAAAACCGCGTGCGCGAAAGCCTGGGCATCTCCCTGCTGGCCGGCACCGCGCCCGCCCCGGGCACCGGCAAGCCATCGAAGGCCGACAAGGCCGCGGAAAAAGCCGGGAAAACCGCCGCCGCCGCTGCTGCCACGGCGCCCGCCGACAAGTAAGCCGACCCGCCGCGCAGCCTTGCACCGCTGCGCGGCGATCGCGCTGCACCGCCCATGGGCTTTACCACCCTCTCCCTCAAAGGCCGCGCGCTGCGCCTGCTGGCCCAGCGCGAGCACTCGCGCCTGGAGCTAGAACGCAAGCTCGCCGCCCATGTCCCCCGAGCGCGTCGCCCAGTCCCTGGCCTACCGCCGCGGCAGCAAGCTGGGCACGGCCCGCGTCATCCAGGAAATGCGCAGCAAAGGCCTGGACGACGACACCGTGCGCGCCGCCACCCTGGAACTGCGCGCCACCGAACCGCAACGCGCCCACGCCATCTGGCGCCAGCGCTTTGGCGCCCCGGCCGAAACCCCGCAGGAAAAGCTCAAGCAGATGCGCTTTCTGGCCAGCCGCGGGTTTTCAGGCGACGTGGTGCGCAAGGTGGTGGGCGGGCAGGTACCCGACGACATGCCGGACCAAGACTGAAGAAACAGGCCTGCGGGTCCATAAAAAAACGCAAAGCCGCCTCTGCGCTGGCCCCCCAGAGGGTGTTTCTTTTCAACGCTTGCACAACCCACTGCCTAAAAAACTGGCGTAACCCAGCAAGGGGACAGCGAGCAAGCGCCGCCGCGCAGCGAGGCTGTCGTCCCTGGCCGGGCGCCCCCCTCCACCGAAGGTTGAGAGGGGGAAGACGGGGCCGGCCGCCCGGCGAAGCGGCTCAGGGGGTGCTTTCTTAAATCCCCAGCATCAACTGCATGTTCTGCACTGCCGCGCCGCTCGCGCCCTTACCCAGGTTGTCCAGGCGGGCGATCAACACGGCCTGGCGGTATTCCTCGTTGGCGAAGACGCGCAGCTCCAGCTTGTTGGTGCCGGCCAGGGTATCGGCGGCGAGCTTGCCGTCGGACGTGGGCGGCAGCACCGACACCCATTGCTCGGGCGTCGCCGTGCGGGCGTAATGGCTGGCCAGCGCATCGTGCAGGTCGGCGGCCTTGGGCGCGCCGGGCAGCAGGTCGAGGTGCAGGGGCAATTGCACCAGCATGCCCTGGGCGAAGTTGCCCACCGCGGGAATGAACACCGGGCGGCGCGTCATGCCCGTGTAGTGCAGGATTTCAGGGATGTGCTTGTGCGCCAGGCCCAGGGCGTAAGCCTCGTAGGGCGCGGCCGTGCCGGCCTCGTAGGCTTCCATCATCGACCGACCGCCACCCGAGTAGCCCGACACCGAAGGCAGGCT
>JAMNYN010000107.1 GCA_023622805.1 Pseudomonadota bacterium
AGGGCCAACTTTTTGGAGCTGTGCCAGCTCATGCGCCTCCGGCCACCACGCGCAGGCTGGCGCGCACCGTCAGCCGGTCGTGCAGGGCCTGTAGCTGGTCTTCGGGCACGCCGTCGGGGTACCAGGCGCGCAGTTGGGCGGTCTTTTCGCGGCTCATGGTCACGCCCAGGCGCCCCAGTTCGGCTGCGGCTTCAAAGGGCGAGAGCACCCTGATCGGCATTGCTGTGCGGCTGGTGGTAGTGGACGGCGCCAGGTCGGTGCCACGGCGCGGCATGAAGGTGCGCACAGGCGCCTGGTCAATGACTTTGCCCGGGTCGATACGCCCGCCGAATGGCACTGCCTTGGCCTTGCGCTTGGCCTCAGCTTCGGCATCGGTGGATGCATCCATCGCAAAGCGTTCGACTTCCTTGCGGTTGGCTTCCAGTTGGGTGTCTGCAGGACGCTCCCAGCTTTCGTCGATCACGTTGGCGTCGTCGCGGAAACCCGCTTCGTTACGCACCACCAGAGGAATGCTGTGCAGCACTTCGTTGCCATCGGCATCCGTGTCCACCACCATGGCAGCGTCCAGTACCCAAGGGTTCAGGGTGATGTGCAGCTTCTCGCCCACCATCACGTTGGGTACGCCGCGCACGTCGAATTCGCGGCCCTTGTACGAGACGGTCAGGAAGTCCGTGACCTTGCGGGTCTCAGGCGTCTCGGTCAGGAGGGCCTGGCACACCTCGACTGCTGGGGCCACACGCAGCTGCTCGGCGGTGACGCTCATCCACTGGTCGTAGCGGGTCTTGCCGTGGCGGCTGTGGATCTTCGTGGCATTGAACCAGCGGGCCCAGCGTTGGGCCTGGGCGTTGAGCTCTACCAGGTCGCGCACGGGGCGCAGGCGCAGGCCGGATTCAAAGCTGCGTTCGATCAGGTCGCGGGCTTTCTCGACCTGGCCGGTGGCGCGGGCGTTGCCAGGGGCGTGAGCAATGGTCTTGACCTGCAGGCGCCGTGCCAGGTTGGTGAACAGGCCGCTGGTATTGGCGCTGCCCATGTCCATCATCAAGATCTGGGGCACGCCATGGAATGGGTCGTCATCACGTTTTTGGGTGGCGCCGATAAAGCATTCGGCCAGGTTGGTCCCGCTTTCAGCACCCATGACGTAGTTGACGAAGATGCAGCCGCTGTAGTGGTCGGTGATCTCGTAAGACCACACCCGGTCGGCTTCAATGCGCTTGAGGTTGGCGGGCTTGTTCTTGTAGAACTTGTCCCGGTCCATGACCTGCAAGCCGCTTTCGGAGTCGGTGCGGGCGTTGAGGTAGTACAAAACGCACAGGCTGGCGTCAACCTGCCAGACGTGATTGGAATGCAGGCTCTTGAGCTCGACGGCAGGCGTGGGGCGGTTAAGTTGGTCAGGGTGCAGGTTGTAGTGGCGCAGCGCGCGGGCAATGGCGCTGTCACTGAGAGGTGTTACCTCGCCAGTGGCGGGGTCGGTGCGCTCGGCGCGGATCTCGTCGTTGGCGCGCGCCACCTCGACGGCGTGGCCGATGGACATGAGGCGTTTGTTGGTCTTGCGGTGGCTGGTCATGAGCAGAGCGCTGATGACAATGGCCTCGTCGCGCGCGAGCTGCACTGCACCGGCATCGCTGCGGCGTTTGCGTTGAGGTTTCACAGTGACTTTCTGCAGGTGGCGGTGGAGCGTTGCGCGCGACAGGCCCAGCTCAGCACAGGCGGCCGCATAGACGGCTTGCTTGCCACCGCTTGGGGCGGCGGCGGCGGCCTGTGCGACTTGCACCAGGCGCTGCGTGATGGCTGGGTTGGTGGACATGGCGTGCGGTGTTCAGTTACCGGCCCACTGCGCCACATCGGCGGCCAGAGCTGCGTCTGCTGCGGTGGAGACATCGGGCAGGTTGAACTCTTCACGCAAGGCCATCAGGTCGGCGGTGATCTGACCCACCAGACCGGCCATGAAAACCGCTTGGCTTGGCGTTTCGGCGGGAACATCGTTCAGGGCGATGAGTGCCTGTCGCAGCTGGCCGCGAATAGCGCCCAGCGCGTCGTTCATCATGATGGTGGCTTCGCGTTGCAGATCCAGCAATTGCTTGTCGAGCGGCATCACGGCAATGCGCGCAGCCTTTGTCTCTGCGGCCTCTTTCTGCTTTATCACCACCTCCAAGCGCTTGGAGGTGGCGGCATGCTCTTGCTTGGCCTCTTCGGCTTGCTTGGCGAAGGCCTCTTTTTCATTGGCATGGCGCGCGGCCAGCTCCTGTAGCAGGTCAAGCACTTCATCGCGGCTTTGGGCTTCTTCGACTGCGCGGCGAACCAGTTCCTGGTCTGGTGCTGGCAGGCCTTTGATAGCGTTGTAGTCCACCTGGCGAAGACCGAGGCGCTCCGCTTGTTCGAAGGCATCGCTACCGATGGCGTTGCGGTTTACTGCAATTGCACGCATCCGCTGGTATGACTTCCCCAGCTTGACTTCGCAGAACTCATCCAGGCTCTGAAAATGCTCACCGTGAGCACTCTTGGGATTCCGAAGATGCCGCCAAGCCTTTGATTTCTTTACGTTTTCGTAAGTTGCAAGAATGGCAGATGTGCTCACCGTGAGCACAAAGTCCAGAGCTTCGAGGCGTCCGATGTCGATACCGGCAGCCAGTACCTCATCCTTCTCCTGCTCTGCTTGGGTCTGGACTTCCTGACGGTTTCGTTCGATCACGGCCAGTGAGTTGGCGGCCGCGATGTCCTGTTCGATCACGGATGAGTTGACGGCAGTTTCTTTGCTGACTGGTGCGGGCGTTTCTTTGCGTGCCATGAATGTCTTTTCGGGTTGGGGTTACAGGGGGACGGAATAGCGGGCGCTGATGTCGTCCAGCTGACGCTTGGCGGCATTCAGGTTGGTGGCCACGGTGGTAGCGATGCGCACAAACTGCACGCCCAGGCGCCAGCGGTTGGTCCCAGCAACCTGCTCGACATAGCCCGTGGTAGCCAGGGCAGACAGGTTCCGACTGACCCAGCTGGGGGGCAGGTTCAGTCCCTTGGCGATCTCGCCAGGCGCCAGGCCCAACACCTCATGGCCAGCCAGCAGGCGAAACAGCTCGCATGTCTTGCGAATGGGTTCGGCCAGGGGGTAAGTTGTTTCGGTCATGCTCAGAAATCCAGTTCCGGTGTGGCGTGCTGCTGCACGTTGGCTTGGTGATAAGCCACCTGTTGCAGGTGGGCCGTCAGGGCTGCGAGGGTCTCAGCAGGGTTGGCCTGACCTGGGTGGGCGTAGAAGTCGCTCAGCAGTTGCAGCGCCGCGGCAAAGCCCGTGTTGAACTCGACCATGTCAGTCGTCGTGGCAGTACGGCCGGTGGGCATATCGACCACCACCTTGCCGGCACTGGCTGCCAGCCAGACGCTGGCGAAGTGACAACCGCAGGCGTGCTCGTAGGCTGGAATGAGGATGGCGGGAAGGCGCCCGGTACCCAGCCACTTGTAGAGGCTGTCGTGCGTAGCACCCATGCGGTCGGCGATGCGCTCGACGCTTAGTTGGTGGCGCTCGGCTGCAAATTCTTTGCACAGGCGAAGGGCCTCGACCAAGCTGGCCGGGCGCATACGTTTCCAGTTGCGGCGCGTCATTGGAAAGCCCTCCGAACTGCTGGAAAAACGGCTTCCAAAAAAATGCCGGTTTTGCTTGGGCTGCAAAAGGGTTTCGTGCAGCAAAGTTGCACCATCACTTTTGCAAACACGAGGGACACCATGCAAAACGATGAATTCACCGAGTTGGCTGGCCGCATCGAGGGAGTGGCACGGGCAGTTCTGCTGCTGACGCAGATGATGGAGCGTGAGACTTGCATGGACGGCCTCACGCTGACTCGCCAGTGGCGTAAGTCTTTTCCACAGCAAGCCGGCGCGGGCATTCCTGACACAGCCCGCAGGACCTTGCACGCGATGGCTCAGCAACTGGACGATGTTCGTACCAGGCACCAAGAATCGGTTGCTGCGGCAAAGCTGGCAGATCCACCGCGTTTTTAAGCAATGCAGGTTCACGCTTTGCGTCGACCACGGAAGCGTTGATCGGAACCAGGAAGCTCATGGCGCCGTCAAGATTTGTTACATTGCGTTCAGGGTTCGTCATGTCACTCCCCTTACGCCGCAGCGAAATGCTGCGTGCTGGAGCGTCGCGAAAGCACGCCCTCTTTGAGACAGAGGTGAACTGCAATGTTGTGTGCATCGCCACGCAGGCACTTGAGGCGCAGGTTGGCTTCGTTGTCTGCAAGAATGGCGATAACCATGTTGGGGCTATAGCCGTTGTCTCTGGCCCATGCAGAGATCGACCAGCCGCGGCTGGCGAACTCTTCGCGGACCTGTGCACGTGTTTTGAGCATGGCGATTCCTGTCCTATTTGTTGTGCATTAGTTGGCGCTGATGCATTGGTTTGTTCGTTGTTGTGTTGAATTATGGAGCCAATCATTTCCATTGGCAACAAAGATATGGAAATATTTATTTCCATCGGTGAGCGCTTGAAAGAAGAGCGCGAGGCGATGGGCAAGACTCAAAGCGACTTTGCGGAGATAGCCTCCGCTGCAGGCGTACCTGGTGCAACTAGGCAATCTCAAGCCAAGTACGAAAAAGGGCTGGCTTCGCCGAGTGCGGCCTACTTGTCCGCAATCGCACAACAAGGTGTTGATGTGCGCTACATCCTCACGGGTGACCGCGAAGGCCCGCCGCCACTGGTGTTGTCAGCTGAAGAGCAAACAATGCTGAACTACTTCAGGGATGCCTCAAAGGAGGTGCGCCGCGCCGCGCTTGGCGCGCTGTTGGGTGCCAACGCGCCAGCAGTAAGCCACGTGGGTGGAACGCACAGCCAACACAGCAGCGGAACAGGCGCAATCCATATCGGCGGCATCGGCAATGCGCCGCCAAAACGACGGGGGTAGACGTGGGACTGGTTCCGAAGTGGTTAAGAGACTGGATGACGCGGCTGATGCCGCAACAAGAAAGCAGCGGTAGTGGCGCTGTGCATATGGGACACGTGAGCGGCAGCGTGCATAACATCACGCAGGTACATCATCATTTCTATGCGGCGGCTCTGCCCGAGCAGATGCCCCCAGCCCCTACTGTTGCCCCAGCGCCTTCGGTGCAGACAGTTGCTCCAGTGGCCTCTCCTGTGTCGTTATCTCAATCGGGGGCTACCGCGGCGCAGAAAGATGTGCTGGGATTGATGAACCGACTGCCCGAGCCTGTACGCATCAAGGTGCTGGAATTCATGCGGCGCGAGTTCAAGACCGGCATGGTGATTGAGCTACAGCCCAACGAGGTGTATCGAGTGCGCAAATATGTTGAGATGATCAACCAGCGGTCCGCAGAGCAAAAGGTGCGAGCATGATCAAGTTAACCGTTTTTTTGTGCATCGGATTGCTGTCTGCTCCCGCGTGGGCGATCAACAAGTGCACGGGGGCAGATGGCAAGGTAGCGTTCCAGGATGCACCTTGCGCGGGAAAGGGAGAAAAGTTGGATGTTCGGCCAGCATCAGGCCATTCAACGCCCGCGGCCGCGGGTGAAGCACAAGCGCGGGTGAACAAGCTCAAGTGGGACAACGCAATGGCCGAGGCCATTCGGACACACAAGCCTCTGGTTGACATGACGGTGGCCCAGCTGCAGGAGGCCATGGGCCCAGCGACCAAAGTCAACGCCGATAACTACAACGGCACGCAGCGCGAGCAGGTGATCTATGAACGCGCCCAAGAGACTTGGTTCGTGTACACGCGCAATGGAATGGTGGAGTCTATCCAGCACCGGCCGGGCACGTCGATTGGCAGCACACCCACGCGCACTGCAGGTTCTTGTCCCTCACCGCATGACATTCGCAATGCAATCACATCTGCGTCGAGCGTGACACTCTCCGATGCCGAACGGGTTGAGCGCTGGAAGTCCATCAGAACTATGCAGGCATGCGTCACCTAGACCCGTGATCAACGACATCCACCTTTCGTCCAATGCTTCGAGTCGCAGGCCTACCTGGCGCCTCAATCGTCAAGCCAACTCCCGTATTTGAGCAGTGCACCGAACTGCTTCAACTACACAGCCGCAACCAACGCAACACCTCTAGAAATGACAAACAAAACAGTAGAAGCCTCGCAAGGCGGGGAGCCAACAGAGTGGGTGTGTGAAGTTAGGTACCGCGTTTACTACAACACAACAAACCCTGTTCCCATCAAAGAGATCGTCGCTTCTCTTCAAGGTCTTGAGGGGCTGTTAAAGTGCGTTCCGCAAGCACTGACGAACTTCACTGGCGTACAGATTGACGGTAGTGAATTTCTTGTTCAGACGATTGAGTCCGGAAGCTTGATCGAAGACTTTCTCTTGAAATTTTTCTTCAAGGACAAAGAGAGTTTTGAAGCATTCGCCGCAAAATTGGGGAGCAATAAAAAAATGAGAGCCGCTGTAATTGCCGCGATAATTGCAGGAGCCGTCGGCTATGGCCTGCATTGGGCAGCCACAGCCTCAAAGCAGCCCACCCCGTCCATCACTGCAACCAACAGCGTGATCATTCAGAACGGTGCGGGTGTTTTGAACATCTCTCCCGAGGTATTTCAAGAAAAATTGCTTGCGGCACTTTCTGACAAGAAAGCAATCGCAGCAAGCGCCATCAAGACAGTTGCGCCAAGCCGGAGTGATCCACAATCGACGATTCGTTTTGGCTCGCCGGAGGATGCTGCCACACAAGGTCTGGAAATTCCCGCAAAAGCTATTGCCGAAGCTCCTTTGAGATTGGTTCTAGAACCAAATGAGCGAATTGAAAAGTACACAAATACAGTGCTTCATTTGCGGGCAATGAATTTGGATAGCAAGACGTCAGGCTGGGCCGGGAAGCTGGCAAGTCGGGACGAGCGACTTCCCATTGAACTTGACCCAGCGGTGTCAGGGTCAGAACTTTTTGGCCGCGACTCAGTTCATGTCGACGCGGATCTTGTCTTCATGGAAGACGGTCGCTCCAAAGAGCTAAAGCCCAAACGTATTTACGTCCGTCGGGTGATTCCTAAAACATGATGTTGACTTCGGTGTTGCGCTTGGTGATGCGAACACTGGCGCGCTCCATTTAGCGGCATTCGCGCGCGCACGGCATCCTGCCGTGCATGACGCTCAAAAACTCCATCCCTCTGTGGCTGCGCGCGCCGCGCTCCAGCCTTTTCCTCGTGCTGGCATTACTGCTTCTTGCAGTGATTGCCGTGGTGTCGCCGGTGCAGCTGCCGGTGGTGCTTTACAAGGCCGCGCTGATTGCGCTGGCCGCAGTGATCGGCTACTGGCTGGACCGCGCACTGTTCCCCTATGCCAGGCCAGACAGCTATCTGTGGCGCGACTGGCGCAAGGGCTCGGATGAACCCGAAGGCGATGTGGACTACCCCATCGCCAATGCCGACTACATGGCCGCGTACTGCGCAGCGCAGCTGCGCCGCGCCATCGTCGTGGGCTGCGTGGTGCTGGGCGTTGCGGCGGGGCTGTAATGCGCTGGCCGCAATGGTTTTTTGCGGGCCTGCTGTCTGCCTGCAGTTTCTTCGCCCAGGCCCATGCCCAGGTGCCGCAGGCCGCGCAGCAGTACCGCTCCCTGCTTACGCGCACCGCACATGCGGTGTGGGGCCTCAACGCCCCCGTTGCTGTGTTCGCGGCCCAGCTCCACCAAGAAAGCGCTTGGCGCCCTGGCGCTGTGTCCCATGTGGGCGCGCAGGGCCTGGCGCAGTTCATGCCCGCCACCACCCGATGGATTGCCAGCCTCGACCCTCAGCTGGCTTCGCAGCAGCCGTTCAACCCTGCATGGGCTCTGCGCGCCCTGGTCACCTACGACCTCTGGCTCTACGAGCGCGCGCCAGCACGCTACACGGCGCATGACCGCATGTGGGTTGCACTGCGCTCGTACAACGGCGGCCTGGGCCATTGGCAAAAAGAAGCCGCAGCGACTGGGCTGCAACGACCCGCCCGCGACCAGGTTGATGCCGCATGCGGCAAGGCCCGGCGTGCGCCCGTGCACTGCCGCGAGAACCTGGGCTACCCACAGCGCATTCTGATCGACCTGCAGCCCCGTTACCTGTCATGGGGGCCAGGCGTATGAGCCGCAGCGCTGTCGCCTTGGGCGCCCTGGCGCTGGCCTTGGTTGCCGGTGCTGGCGGCTACTGGCGTGGCCTGGCCGATGGCAAAGGGACGGAGGTTGCGCGCCAGGACGCACAAACCGTCAAGTCCTTGACGGACACCCTCGCCGCGCACTCTGGCTTGGTCAAACAAACCAGCGAGGCCAGCCGTGGCCTGCGGCAGGCCGTGGCCCGGCGCCAGGTCGTAGATGCAACCACTACCGAGGAGATGCGCAATGCGCTTGCCCTTACCGCTGACAGCCGCGCTGGCTGCGTGCTTCCTGCTGGCGTCGTGCAGCAGTTGGGCGCCGCCCGTGAACGGGCTGCCCAAGCCGCTGCCGGTGGAATCGTTGGCCCTGTGCCCGCCACCAGTGGCGAGCGATAACCCCCACGTCGACGCAGTCGCCGTAGCGCTGAAGCAGATGTATGACCTGTACGGCCTGTGCGCAGGCCGGCATTTTGAGCTTGTGGACCACCTCGACCAACTATGACCGATGACATCGACCGCGCCAGCGCGCGAGAACAAGAAATGCTGGGTGATGCCCTGCGAGATCAGGCCCGTCGCGCCGGACTGACAGGCAAGACCGTGGCCGACTCAGCGGAATGCTGTACGGCCTGTGGGAACGATATTCCGACCGCGCGGCGTTATGCCGTGCCGGGGTGCCAACTGTGTGTGGTGTGCAAAACGCGCCGCGAACGTGCGAAAGGACAACATGACTTTTGATTCTCAAGCGGCGGGCTTGGGGCTGCAGATCATCGCAGTGGTGCTGCTGCCAATTGCGTCGGCGATCTACACCTGGATCGCCACACGCGACAAGGACAACACCGTGCACATCAAAGCCGTGGAAAAGGCCATGGGCGACGCCTTTGCGGCTCTCCACAGCCGCACCGACAAGCTGGAGACCCAGGTGCAATACATGCCAACGCCACAGCAGATGTCGGAGCTGCAGGGCGATGTGCAGGCGATGCAGGCCACACAAGATGCCATCCAGCGGGACATGACAACGGTGCGCATGTCGCTCACTCGCATTGAAGATTTCCTGCTGAAAAGAAAGCCATGACAACTACAAACGATTTCGCGGCCCATCTGGCCGAAGACCGGCGCCTGGTGATTCTGCGCGTGCTGCTGGAAAGCTCGGCCTACACGGCAAACGAGTTCCTTCTGCACTCGATGGTGGAACGCCTGGGGCACGTGGTATCAACCGACCGCATTCGCACGGACCTGTCCTGGCTGCAGGAACAGGAGCTGGTCGCGGTGGAGGTGGTGGCCGGCGTGCGCATCGCCAAGCTGCAGATCCGCGGGGAAGACGTGGCGCGCGGCCGCACCGAAGTGCCTGGCGTAAAGCGCCCGAGGGCGGGCTGAGCCATGGGCCGCAAGTCAACCGTGGCGGTGCTCGACGAGGCCATCGTCGGCGAAGTCAATCGGCTTATCCGTATGGGTCGCACCATCGACGACATCCTGGCAGCGCTGGAGCCGCTGGGTGTGGATGTTTCGCGCTCGGCCATGGGCCGCTATGTCAAGTCGGCGCGGCAGAGCATGGAGCAATACACCAAGGCCCAGGATGTGGCGCGCATCTGGATGGAGAAATTTGGAGCGGAGCCCAGTAGCGATGTTTCGCGCCTGCTGCCGCAGATGCTTGAAGCTGTGGCGCACCGCACGCTGGAGGACATGGCCGAGGCTGAGGACATCAAATCACCCGAGGAAGTGCGTGTGATGGCGCGTGCGCTGAAAGACCTCAATGGCGCGAAGAAGGGCAACATCGACATCGAGCTCAAGATGCGCGAAGTGCGCGAGGCCGAGCGCAAGAAAGTGCTGGACGCGCAGGAAGCCAATCTGCAGCAGGCGGTCCAAGCCCAAGGAATGAGCGAAGAACAAGCCGACTTCTGGCGCCGCAAGATTCTGGGCATCGACTGATGGCCAGCGCAATCAAGCCGCTATCCAGCACTCTCCGCGTCGTCGAATGGGACGAACTGCCGGCCAGCGTCCGCTCGATCCCGGAGAGTTTTGACCCCTTGGGCGATGGCGTTCTGATGCTTCACCAGCGCCAGGCCGCGGCCATCAAGGCTTCGATCATCGCGATTCCGAAGGGCCGGCGTACAGGCATTACCTTCGGCACCATGCTGAACAAGACCATCGTCGCAGCATCGCGCAAGTCGGCTGGCGGCGACAACGTCTTCTACATCGGCGACACCAAGGAAAAGGGCCTTGAGGCCATCGGCTATTGCGCCAAGTTCTCACGGATCATTGCCCAAGCACAGGGCCAGGGCGTGTCCGGCATCGAAGAATTCCTGTTCGAAGACCAAGACGCTGACGGCAAGACGCGCCACATCAACGCCTACCGCATCCGATTTGCCAGCGGCTTCCAAGTCTGCGCGTTGTCGAGCCGCCCGGCCAACATCCGGGGGCTGCAGGGGCACGTGGTGATCGATGAGGCCGCGTTTCACCCAGACGTACAAGGCGTTCTGGACGCAGCGACCGCACTGCTGATCTGGGGCGGCCAAATCACGGTCATCTCATCGCACAACACCAAGGCCAACCCGTTCAATCAGTTCTGCCTGGACATCGAGGCGGGCCGCTATGGAAGCGATGCCGTGGTCATGAAGATCACTTTCGATGACGCTGTTGCCAACGGGCTGTTCGAGCGCGTGTGTCTGATGAAAGGCACGACGCCCACTGTCGAAGACAAGGCCGCGTGGTACGCCAAAATTCGCAATGGCTACGGCGCCCGTAAGTCCGCCATGCGGGAAGAATTGGATGCGATCCCTCGCGACGGCGGTAGCATCGGTATTCCCGGTGTGTGGATCGACCGAGCCATGCGCGAGGTGCGCCCGATCCTGCGTCTTACGCTGGATGACGACTTTGTGCGCAAGCCAAACCAAGTCCGGGAGATGTTCGCTGCAGCATGGATCAAGGCCAATCTGGAGCCCGCGATGCGACTGCTCATGCCCGGGTTGCAGACTGTTGTTGGCATGGACTACGCGCGTCACCGCAATTTCACAGAGATCGTGCCGCTGCAGGTCACCCAGACTCTTCGGCGCACCGTCCCCTTCGTCGTAGAACTGCAAAACGTGCCTACGCGGCAGCAGGAGCAGATTCTGTGGGCGCTGCTACGCGGCGTCGGCGCCATGTTTCGCGGTGCGGCGCTCGACGCCACCGGGCCCGGCCAAACCATCGCGGAATACACCGCTGACGAGTTCGGACATGGATGCATCCACCAGGTGGTACTGAGCCTGAAGTGGTACGCCGAATTCATGCCCAAAATGATTCAGCGCTTTGAAGACGACGACTACGACCTACCGCGCGATGCCAATTTGGAAAGCGACCTCCGCGCAGTAGAGAGCAACAACGGCATTCCGCAGGTAGCTGCCGTCAACCGGCGCGACCTGAAAGAGCCCGAACTGTACCGCCACGGCGACTTCGCAATTGCCCTGGCCATGGCCGAATTCGCAGCGCTACACATGAGTGGCCCCCCTGAATTCATGAGCGGCGCCCCTCGCGACAGCTCTCAATCTTTCTCGGACTTCATCCATGGCTAAACGCACTCGGCCTACGCGCGACTCCGTCGCACCAGCCACAACCCACCCGGAGCTGGACTCCGAATTTGCCAACCGCTTGCGCGACCCGTTCGAGCAGCACTACCTGGGTGTCTTGCGCACAAACGATCCGCTGCTGCTGGAACGTGGCAACAGCGGTGTGGAGCTGTACCGCGATCTGAAGCGCGACGGCAAGGTCTTTGCCGGGTTGCAAAAACGTCAGCTGGCCCTGATTGGCAAGCCGTGGCAGGTGGAGCCTCGAAAAAAAGGGGACTCCAAAGGTACGGCCGATGCCCTCAAAGTGACGGAAATCCTCAAGGCCTGCAGCTTCGACAAGCTGTGCTCTGAGCTGCTGGAAGCGCTGATTGCAGGCCATTCGATTGCCGAGATCGTGTGGACGGCGCGGGATGGTATGTGGTTGCCAAAGCGCGTAGTCAAGCGCGCTCAGCGCCGTTTCGTCTATGTGCAAGCCGATGAGAACTCGCCGCCATGGCTGCACCTGTTGACCCGCGAGAACATGCTGACTGGCACGCCGGTACCGGAGCGCAAGTTCATCGTGCACCGGGTCAATCCGGAAGACGACAACCCATACGGCACGGGCCTGGGCCTGCAGCTGTTCTGGCCGGTGTTCTTCAAGCGCAAGGGCATCGTGGCGTGGAACAAGCTGTGCGATCGCTTTGGCTCACCCACGCCGCACGGCAAATACCCGCGCAACGCCAGCCCCAAAGAAAAGGGCACGCTGGCCGACGCGCTGCGCGCCATGAGCAACGACGGCTACTTGATGACGCCAGAGGGTATGGAGATTGCGTTGCTGGAGAGCAAGCTCTCGGGCAACGTGACAACGCAGCAGGCTTTGTGCGAGTACATGGACGACTGGATTGCAGCCGTGCTGACGGGGCAGGAATCACGCGCCTCTGGAGGTGGTGCCGTGGCGGCCGCAAGCAAGGAGCGTCAGAACGTTCGCCAGGACTTGACCCAGGCCGACAGCGACCTGCTCTCGGAAACGCTCAATGAAACGCTGCTGACCTGGATCTGTGAGTACAACGGGTTGGAGCCTTGCCATGTGTATCGCCAGATCAAAGAAGAAGAGGACACCAAGGCCATGGCTGAAGGCGACAAGATCGTCTCAGACATGGGCTTCGAGATGGACGAAGACACAGTGCGCGCCAAGTACGGCGAAGGCTGGAGCAAGAAGGTGCCATCGTCGCCAGCACCAAGCCCTGAACCCAAAGCGCCTGGCACGGCCAGCTTTGCCGAGCCCGGAACCACGGCAACCGCGCAACCCGACGCGCTCGACGCCCTGATCGCCGCCGAGCAGGCACAGTGGCGCCCGGCCATGGACCCGCTGGTAGAGCCGATCAAGGCTCTGCTGGCCGATGCGCAAGCGCGCGGACAGTCGGCGGCCGAGCTGCTCGCCCGTTTGCCCGAAGTGCTGCCTCAGCTGGGTGTCGACGATCTGGCCAGTTCACTGACGCGCGTCGCATTTGCAGCTCGTCTGGCGGCCGATGCCGGCCTGGCGAACGAGTAAGCCCATGTCCGCAGCTACCGACTTCGCCCAGCTTCAAAAACTCACGCCACTGGAGGCTGTGGATTGGTTGATTGCACGTGGCCATCTCACCAAAAGCTATGCCTGGCAGGATGTGTGGCAAGACGAGCATGGCCACCAGTTCACGGTGAGCCGCCTCGCGCGGCTGGATCTGCTGCAGGCGCTGCGCGAAGGCATCATCAAGTCGGTCGAGGGAGACCTGAGCCGCAAGGACTGGATGAAGGACGCCGAACAGCTGCTGACAGACGCCGGCTGGTGGGGTACGAAGGCAGTGACCGACCCAGCCGACGGCGAAATCAAACTGACCAAGTTCGACGCCGCGCGCCTGCGCCTGATCTACGACACCAACACGCGCCAGGCCTATGCGACCGGCCTCTGGGAGCGGGTGGAGCGCAGCAAGCGCACCCATCCCTATGTGCGCTATATCACCAAGCAGGATGGGCGCGTGCGTGCCAGCCACCGCGGCTGGGACAACCTGGTGCTTCCAGTGGACGATGCTTTCTGGAACACGCACTGGCCGCCCAATGGCTGGCGTTGCCGTTGCCGAGTGATGAGCATGAGCCAGCGCGACTACGACAAGGGTTACACGCTGGATCGCCCCGGTGCGGAATATGAACAGGACGCGCCCACGGTGCGCAAGCCTTTGAACAAGCAAGCTCCCGAGGTGACAACACGCGACTACGTCAACCAGCGCTCGGGCGAGATCACCCAAGTGCCCATGGGCGTAGACCCTGGCTTTGCCTACAACCCCGGCATAGCGCGCCAGCAGGCGCTGCAAGAAGTGGTGGACGGCAAGATGCGCAGCGCTGACCCTGACCTGGCCCAGGCTGCGCGCCGCGCCGGACTCAAGAAGGACTGAACGCCATGATCACAGTCGATACCGATGACACGGCATTCCGCAGCAGCCTGGAGAAGCTTTATCGGGGCATGGGAAACCTCACGCCCGTCATGCAGAGCATCGGCATGGAACTGGAGAGCCGGATCAGCGGGCGCTTTGAAAGCCGCACCGATCCCCACGGTAGCGCCTGGGCACCCTGGGCGCAATCCACGGAGGGTGGCTACCCCGAGGACGGCAACCGTCGATTGTTGGATCGCTACGGAGACATGCTGGCCAGCTTGAACCACCAGGCAGGCGCTACCAGCGTGCGTGTGGGCTTCGGCCAGCCCTACGCCGCTTTCCACGAATGGGGCACCGAGTACATGCCGCGACGCGGCCTGCTGTTCGATGACCCCGATGCTGGCACGCTGGCCGAGGATGATGAGGCGGCAGTGCTGGACATCCTGGGCGTGTGGCTGAACGACCTGGCGGCATAGCACTGCGACGAATGCAAAAGGCGCCGGAAATGGCGCCTTTGCTTCTTCTGTTCTAATTTTCGCGTGGGGAAAGAGATTTTCAAAGCCTGTGCCACTTCGTCCCGGCCAAAGTCCACAAAATCCCAATTTATCGCGCCTCTCCCTCTTTCTTTATCTCAACTCCCCTCACCTTGAAGAACCGCCCGTCGGCGAGGCAACTGCGCAGTTCGGCGATGACTTGCGCCGAAGTCTGCGGGCCCTGCAGCAGCCTGGGGTCGCGCCCCAGCAGCTCATGCAGCGCGTAGCCGGTCATGCGGCACAGCGCGGGGTTGGCATAGACGATGCGGTGGTCGGTTTCGCCCGCGTCGGTGATCATCACGGCATTGAACGCCTGGTCGATTGCCTGCTGCAGCAGGGCCGGCAGCGGGTCCGGCGGGGCGGCGATGGGCGGCGGGCTGGCGTCGCGGGAGTGCATGGCGGTGCTCTGGTGCTAGGGCGTGCCGTCAGAAGGCGCCGTCGAACATCAGCACGTCGACCGGATCGCCGGCCTGCACCGTGGCCTGGTCATGGTGCAGAACGATCAGGCCGTTGGCCTGGAGCATGGAGCTGAGCACGCCCGAGCCCTGGTGGCCCGTGGTGCGCACCTGCAGGCTGCCGTCGGCGGCCGTGCTGACGATGCCGCGCTGGTATTCGGTGCGGCCCGGGCGTTTGTGCAAGGTTTCGCTGCAGGCCGCGCGCAGCAGGGGCTGGGGGCGGGCGCGGCAGCCCATCATTCGCAGGAGGGCCGGACGCACCAGAGCGATCAAGGTCACCATGGCCGCGACCGGATTGCCGGGCAGGCCGAACAGCAGGGCGCCCGCGCCGTCGTTGGCCAGGCGACCCACGGCCATGGGCCGGCCGGGGCGCATGGCGATGCGCCAGAACGCCACTTCGCCCAGGCGCTGCAACTGCTGGCGCAGGTGGTCGGCATCGCCGGTGCTTGCGCCGCCGCTGGTGATGACGACGTCGGCTGCGCTGGCAGCGCGCGTCAGCGCCGCGGACAGCTGCGCGGGGTCGTCGCACACGGGCGGGCCTTCGATGACTTCCACGCCCAGGCGGCGCAGCAGCGCGCAGACCGTATAGCGGTTGCTGTCGTAGACGGCGCCGGCACGCGGTGCCTCGCCCGGACTGAGAATTTCGTCGCCGGTGGAAAAGTACGCCACTCGCAGCCGGCGCAGCACTCGCACCTGGGCCAGGCCCAGGCTGGCGAGCAGGCCCAGCGCAGCCGGCGTCAGGCGCTCGCCCTGGGCCATAGCCAGCGCGCCTTGTTGCAGGTCTTCGCCGCAGCGGCGGCGGTTGGCGCCGGGCTGCAGCAGGTCGGGCGCCAGCACGATGGCGCCGTCGGCATCCTGCATGGTGAGCTCCTG
>JAMNYN010000713.1 GCA_023622805.1 Pseudomonadota bacterium
GATTTCACGGCCTTCGGGCGTGGGCTCGAGGATGGCCTTGAAAGTCTCCAGCGCCGGAGCCATGAATTGCTCGTCGGCCTTCACGCGGCGGTGCGGCAGGTAGCCGCCCAGGGCCTCGCGGCGCTCGTGCAGGTAGCGCATTTCCGGCGTGTCGTCGGCTGGCTTGTAGAAAGGCAGGTCGGCGATCTGGCTGTCGGGAATCGGGATGTTGAAGCGGTCGCGGAAAGCCTTGATGTCTTCGTCGCCGAGCTTCTTGGTCTGGTGCACGGTGTTGCGCGCTTCGCCGATCTTGCCCATGCCAAAGCCCTTGACGGTCTTGACCAGCAGCACCGAGGGCTGACCCTTGTGCGAATTGGCGGCGTGGAACGCGGCAAACACCTTTTGCGAATCGTGGCCGCCGCGGCGCAGGTTCCAGATCTCGTCGTCGCTCATGTGTTCGACCATCTTCAGCGCGCGTGGATCGCGGCCGAAGAAGTTCTTGCGCACGTAGGCACCGTCATTGGCCTTGAATGCCTGGTAGTCGCCGTCGTTGCACTCCATCATGATCTTGCGCAGCACGCCGTCCTTGTCCTTGGCCAGCAGCTCGTCCCAGCCCTTGCCCCAGATCAGCTTGATGACGTTCCAGCCCGAACCACGGAACTCGCCTTCGAGTTCCTGGATGATCTTGCCGTTGCCGCGCACCGGACCGTCCAGGCGCTGCAAGTTGCAGTTGATGACGAAAATCAGGTTGTCGAGCTTTTCGCGCGCGGCCAGGGAGATCGCGCCCAGCGATTCCACTTCGTCCATTTCACCGTCGCCGCAGAACACCCAGACCTTGCGGTTTTCGGTGTTGGCAATGCCGCGGGCGTGCAGGTACTTGAGAAAACGCGCCTGGTAGATGGCCATCAACGGGCCCAGGCCCATGGACACTGTGGGGAACTGCCAGAACTCGGGCATCAGCTTGGGATGCGGGTAGCTCGACAGGCCCTTGCCGTCGACTTCCTGGCGGAAGTTCAGCAACTGCTCTTCGGAAATTCGGCCTTCGAGGAAGGCGCGGGCGTAGATGCCGGGGGACACATGGCCCTGGATGTAGAGGCAGTCGCCGCCGTGGTTTTCGTTCTCGGCATGCCAGAAATGGTTGAAGCCGGCGGCAAACATATTGGCCAGCGAAGCGAACGAACCGATGTGACCGCCCAGATCGCCGCCTTCGGGCGGATGGATGCGGTTGGCCTTGACCACCATGGCCATGGCGTTCCAGCGCATGTAGGCGCGCAGACGGCCTTCGATTTCGAGGTTGCCGGGGCAGCGGGCTTCCTGCGAGGCATCGATGGTGTTCACGTAGCCGGTGTTGGCCGAGAACGGCAGATCCACACTGCTCTGGCGCGCATGTTCCAGCAACTCTTCAAGCAAGGCGTGGGCATATTGCGCGCCTTCACGGTCGATCACGGCGGACAGTGCGTCCATCCATTCACGGGTTTCTTGCTGATCGGTGCTGGCCACGGGCGTGGCGCCGGCGCCGGCCTGCAGGTCGGTCTGAGCTGTCATGGTGTCTCCTGGCAAAAGGTAGGCGGAAAACGAACAGTGCGCATGCAAGCCATTGTCGTGGGACCCAGCACCCCTTGCCAAATGGTCAACCCGCAACTCGCGCGCCCGGCCTGCAACGGCCGTCACTGTATGAATTGGAGCGAAGTTTCTCACATTTTTTTCAAATTTCAAATGATGCTTTTTGATTTCACAATGTGATAATTTGTTGCAGGTGCACATCCCTTGCGCCACCCGTGGGCGACGCAAAAATACGTCGTACACGCCCTACACTCCTGTCATGGAATCGACTCCCGCCAAAAGCGCTGCTCCCCACTCCCTGTCCGACACGGCCGTCGCCGCCCCGGTGCGCTGGTGGCGCAGCTGGTGGCGCAGCCTGTCGCCCACGCGACAAGACCGTTTTGCCGCCCTGGCCCCGCTGGCCGCCGTACTGATGTTTCTGGCGGCCATCGTGGCGGCCTTCTGGTATTTACGCGCTGAAGAGGTCGAGCGCGAGCAGGAAGCCTTGCGCCGCGACGTGGAATATGCGCAGCAGCGCGTGCGCCTGCGCCTGCTGGAGCGCCAGGAACAGCTGATGCGCATCGCGCGCGATCTGGCCAACCAGGATCTGAGCCGAGGCGACTTTTCGCGCCGCAGCGAAGCACTGATCACCCAATACCCCGAACTCCAGGCCATCAGCTGGATCGACGACAAGCAGCGCATCCGCGCCAGCCAGGCCGCGCCCACGGTGCACAGCGACCAGTTGCGCATTGCCGGCGAAACCCTGCGCCCCGGCGATACGGCCAAGACTTTCGCGCTGGTGCGCGACCTGCAGCAGCCCGTCTACGCCCAGTCGGTGGCCCTGGCCGGCGAGCCCATACCGCTATTGCAGCTGCAGGTGCCGCTCAACAGCACGGGCGGCTTTGGCGGTGTGGTGCTGGGCGAGTACTCGGTCGACAGCCTGCTGCGCTACGGCACGCCCACCGAAGTGCTGGCCCGCTATGCAGTCACCATGCTCGACGGCAGCGGCCAGTTGCTGGCCGGCACGGCGCTGCCGCCGCGCTCCAGCGACAACGCCTTGAGCTGGTGGCGCAACCGCGCCAATGAGTACGAAGTGCCGGTCTCGCCCGTGGGCAACAGCCTGGTGCTGCGGGCCCAGGCCTATCGCACTTCGCTGGGCTTTGTCGGCAACGGCCTGTTCTGGCTGGTGGGCACGCTCAGCGCCATGACGGCCTGGATGCTGCTGGCCACCTGGCGCCACACGCGCCGGCGCATGCGCGCCCAGGAAGCGCTGGTGGCCGAGACCAATTTCCGCCGGGCCATGGAAAACTCGGTGCTGACCGGCATGCGCGCGCTGGACCTCGAAGGACGCATCACCTATGTGAACGCGGCTTTTTGCCAGATGACGGGCTGGAGCGAAAGCGATCTGGTCGGCCAGCTGCCGCCTTACAGCTATTGGCCCAGCAACGAATACGACAACCTGCGCCTCAAACTGCGCGACGAACTCAGCGGCAAGACCATCGTCGGCGGCTTCCAGGTGCGCGTGCAGCGCAAGAACGGCAGCCAGTTCGACGCGCGGCTGTATGTCTCGCCGCTGATCGACGCCCATGGTCAGCACACGGGCTGGATGTCGTCCATGACCGACATCACCGAGCCCAACCGCATCCGCGAGCAGTTGTCGGCCTCGCACGAGCGCTTCACCATCGTGCTCGAAGCCCTGGACGCATCGGTCTCGGTCGCGCCCCTGGGCAGCGCTGAACTGCTGTTCGCCAACAAGCTCTACCGCCAGT
>JAMNYN010000279.1 GCA_023622805.1 Pseudomonadota bacterium
AGCCATCAAAATCCCTGCATGTTCGACGATGACTCAAAGTATCCCATAAGGACGTTGATTTAAATGAGTCGAGATTTGGTCTTGGTAGATTGAATATTTCCCCTCCTTTAACGATGTCTATTTCAGGCTCGTTGTGTGCGATGGATGCGCAATAGTCTATGTAGCTTTTTGCATGTTCTGAGGTTGCTTTGTTGGGGCCTCTGAATTCTGGGGGGGAGGGGTGGCAGGTTCCATAGTGATAAATATGGGCCAGCCAATCCCAGCCCCAGTGGGATTTTTGCTTGTCTTTCACTAGCACATCCGCGTTGAATATTTCACTGTCTAGAGATGTATTTTTTAAAACACTTCCTTTTGAGAATTCAATTAATCTGGATGTGTGCGTAGGTGTTATTTCAAACTGTTCATGTGATTTGTAATTCCAGAATATCAACTTTCCTTTGTCTATTTTTAGGAAGTGCTGATCTTCCAGCCAAAATTTTTGGTTAACTTGGTTGTTAAACATGATGTATGAGGCTGATGAAAGGGCGGTCGTTGATTTCTATTCTTCTATGAGGTGGTTTGTCTACATGGGTGAGTGAAGTGCAGTAGTTTAACTATGTTCCAATGTGTCTTGTAGGCGTCATGAGATTGGCATTTCAGGATGGGTTCTATGAAAACTTTTTTCATGATAGTCCTCATGATGATTGGGTCAGCGAAGTTAATGGAGAGTTAACTTTAGCGAAAGAGCAAGATGAAATAAAGCTCGAAATCGCTTGGATTTCCTGGAGAATTGCAACAAATTGCATTGGATGGTCTGTGCTTGTATGCGTATTCTATTTTTCTTGCGTTAACCTCAAGAGTCCGGGAGCCGGCGTCGACGTTGACAAAGAAATGCGGTGCATCGTGCGGAAGTGATACGTTTTAGCTCCAAGGACGGTCTATAAAAATGGGGGGGCGGGCTGTGCTTGGGTGGTTTATTTGGCTCAGAGTGCGTCTGGGCGTGCTTCCGAAGGACGTTTCAGATACAGTTCGCGTCCGTTTTTGCTTTATTTGGGCGGACTCATGCCCCCGCTCCCATCAACTACCGGCGCACCATCCACAGATTGAGCAGTACAAACAGCGTGTGCAATTGGGCGGTATTCATGGCCAAGCCGCGGTAGCGCACCTTCACGTGTCCGAACTGCCACTTGATGACTTGGATCGGGTGCTCGACCTTGGCTCGAATGCGGGCCTTGATGTGCTCGATTTGGTCAGTCAACGCGTCCTGTGGCTAGCAGCCTTCGCAATCTCGGGTGCATGGTGATGTGTCAGCCCGCATGGGCTTGGGCATTCGGCCTCTTGTGCGCCCCTTGACAACCCCCATTGGCCAAGACATCGCTCCTCAAACAGCGAGTTGGCGCCTTCACCACGTCGCTGATGCGGCCTGTAGTGTCACGCACGGTACGTACCAGACCGGATGCTGCATCTACGCGAATGTGGGCCTTCATGCCAAAGTAACACTGCTGGCCTGTGCCGCTTTGCTTCATCTGCGGCTCATGCTCACTGCTAGCATTTTTGGTCGAACTGGGCGCCGAGATCAGCGTGGCATCGACTACGGTGTCGGCGCGCTGCGCCCAGCCGTTCCACATCGATTCTTCCCCAGCCGCTGACCGGATCCGCGGAAAGTGTGTCGCTTGCCATCACTGTGCCCTCCTTTTTTCGCTGGCGCACCAGGCCCGGGCAATGTCACCTCGGCCATGGCGCACAGTGCATTTATCGTAAGCCTGCGAGGTCTGCGCCGAAGCCAAGGCCCTGCCGGCGCGGATGACTTCGGCGGGAGGTGCATCGGTCGCCATTCCCTGCATTTTCGGGGCACCAATATGGCCGATATCCCATACGGCGTCGCTCGTGGCTGGCCGCTGAGCATTGCCCGGAGCAGCGCATTTTTCATTTACCAGGCGGTGTAGCGCGGTCAAGAAATGCAATCTTCATGGCGCTCCTGGCGAAGGTCTGTGGGGCCTCGGCAGAACGTGAATCAACGGGCGGGCGTATGCGTCGCCGCAAGCATCAGGCCATGGCGCGTTGCACAGCGGGCCGCGCCAGCATGCGCTGCTGGTGCGCCTGCACTTTCGGAAATTGTGCGATGTCCACGTCATCGTTCTTGAGCCAGGTGGACACGGTGAACAGATACGCATCGCTGACCGTGAACTGCTCTCCCAGCACCCAGGGGCCCTGCAGATACTGCATCTCCAGATAGGCAAAGCAGTCGCGCATATTGGCGCTGACCTTGCGCTGCATCGCCGCGATGGCCGCAGGATCGTCCGCCCAGCGGTTGCCGCGCAGGCGATGCGCATGGGCTACATGCACTGTCGAGGCCAGGTAGCTGTTGAGTTCCTGCATGCGCGCAAAGCCGAACGGCGTTGCCGGTGCGAGTTGTGCCTGGGGGCATATTTGTGCCACATAGGCCAGCAGCGCCGGAGTTTCGGTGATCACGCCCTCGTGCGTCACCAGCGCGGGCACCCGCCCCTTGGGGTTGATGGCGAGATAGTCGGGTGAGCGTTGTTGCGCGGAGGCAAAGTCCAACCGTTCCAGCGTATAGGGCAGTTGGGCTTCTTCAAGCGCGATGCGAACAGCGAGAGCACAGGTGCCAGGGGCGTAGTAGAAAGTGGTCATGGTTGCTGCGAAGCGGCAATAGCCGCGCCGGGTAGAGGCAGGAAGGACGATGATCGTATCTGCAAGCCGCTTCTCAAAGGCAGGCAGAAGAAGTGCCAGGGGAGGGCGGGAGTTCAAGCGCAAAAAAGCCCGCAGGGCCAAAGGCATTGCGGGCTTGTCTTGTAGCGGCAGGGGCCGCTGGGATCAACGCTGGGCCAGGGGCTTGACGTCGCGGCTCACGGAGCCGGTGAACAGCTGGCGGGGACGGCCGATCTTGTACTCGGGGTCACCCATCTGTTCGTTCAGCTGGGCGATCCAGCCGACGGTGCGGGCCAGGGCGAACACGCCGGTGAAGATGTTCACGGGGATGCCCATGGCGCGCTGCACGATGCCGGAGTAGAAGTCGACGTTGGGGTAGAGCTTGCGCTGCACGAAGTAGTCGTCTTCCAGGGCGATCTTCTCGACGGCCTTGGCCAGTGCGAACAGAGGATCGTTTTCCAGGCCCAGTTCGGCCAGCACTTCATTGCAGGTTTCCTGCATCAGCGTGGCGCGGGGGTCGTAGTTCTTGTAGACGCGGTGGCCAAAGCCCATCAGCTTGACGCCGGAGTTCTTGTCCTTGACCTGTTCCATGAACTCGCCGACCTTGGCGATGCCGCCGTTGGCCTGGATCTGT
>JAMNYN010000265.1 GCA_023622805.1 Pseudomonadota bacterium
ATCCAGCAGCGCTCGGCCGAGCTGAGCCAGAAGTTCAGCGAGAACGCGCTCGACGCCACCGACGCCTTTGCCTACTACGCCACCGAGGAAGAGCTCGAAGGCGTGCCGGCCGACATGCAGCAGGCCGCGCGTGCCGCCGCCGAAACCGAAGGCCAGGCCGGCTACAAGCTCACGCTGAAGATGCCTTGCTACCTGCCGGTGCTGCAGTTCGCCAGGAACAGCCGCCTGCGCGAAACCCTCTACAAAGCCTATGTGACCTGCGCTTCCGACCAGGCGGCGGGCGACGCGACGCGATTCGACAACAGCGCCAACATCCGCTCCATCCTGGGCTTGCGCCTGGAAGAAGCCCAGTTGCTGGGCTACGCCCACTTCGCCGACCTGACCCTGGTCACCGAGATGGCCCAGTCGCCGGCCGAAGTCATCACCTTCCTGCGCGACCTGGCCCGGCGCGCGCGCCCCTATGCCGAAAAGGACGTGGCCGACCTGCGTGCCTTCGCGGCCCGGGAGCTGGGCCTGGCCGATCTCCAGCCCTGGGACTGGCGCTATGTCTCGGAAAAGCTCAAGCAAGCGCGCTACGCCTTCAGCGAGCAGGAAGTCAAGCAATACTTCCCCGCACCCAAGGTGCTGGCCGGACTGTTCAAGATCGTCGAAACCCTGTTCGAAGTCAGCATCCGCCGCGACGTGGCGCCTGTCTGGAACCCGGCCGTGGAGTTCTACCGCATCGAGCGTGCGGGTGCCAACGGCCCGGAGCTGGTCGGCCAGTTCTATCTGGACCAGCCCGCGCGCAAAGGCAAGCGCGGCGGCGCCTGGATGGACGATGTGCGCGCGCGCTGGCTGCGCCCCGACAACCACCAGCTGCAAACGCCCGTCGCGCACCTGGTCTGCAATTTCGCCGACGGCGTCGACGGCAAGCCGGCCCTGCTCACGCACAATGACGTGATCACGCTGTTCCACGAAGCCGGTCACGGCCTGCACCACCTGCTGACCCGGGTGAACGAACACCGGGTCTCGGGCATACGCGGCGTGGAGTGGGATGCGGTCGAACTGCCCAGCCAGTTCATGGAAAATTTCTGCTGGGAATGGAGCGTGCTCGAGCACATGACGGCCCATGTGGACACGGGCGAGCCTCTGCCGCGCGCGTTGTTCGACAAGATGAGGGCCGCCAAGAACTTCCAGAGCGGCATGTCCACCTTGAACCAGATCGAGTACGGGCTGTTCGACATGCTGCTGCACACCACGCACCCGCCAGAAGACGACATCATGCCGCTGCTCGCCGAAGTGCGCGCCGAAGTCGCGGTGCTGCCGGCTCCGCCCTACAGCCGCCCCGCCCACACGCTCAGCCACATTTTTGCCGGTGGCCATGCCGCGGGCTACTACGGCTACAAATGGGCCGAAGTGCTGAGCGCCGACGCCTACGCGGCGTTCGAGGAAACCCAGCTGCCCGACGGCAGCAATTCACCCGAGACGGGCCGGCGCTTTCGCACCGAGATTCTGGAAGCTGGCGGCAGCCGCCCGGCCATGGAATCGTTCAAGGCCTTCCGCGGCCGCGCACCTTCGCTGGACGCCTTGCTGCGCCACCAGGGCATGGCCGAACCGGCCTGAGCCCCGGCGCCCGGCCCCGGGTTTTCAGAACGCCATGGTGCGCACGCCCTGCGCCGTGCCCAGCAGGCACACGGAAGCTCTCTGGTGGGCAAACACGCCCACCGTGACCACGCCAGGCCACTGGTTGACTTCGGATTCGAACGCCAGCGGATCGGCGATCGACAGGCCGCGCACGTCCAGGATGTGCTGGCCGTTGTCGGTGACCAGGGGCTGGCCGTCCTTGAGGCGCAGCGTCACGCTCGCGCCCATGGCTTCGAAGCGGCGGGCAATCTGCTGCGCTGCCATGGGAATGACTTCCACCGGCAGCGGGAACGCGCCCAGCGCCGAAACCAGCTTGGATTCGTCGGCGATGCAGACGAAGCGCTGGGCCAGCGCGGCCACGATCTTCTCGCGCGTCAGCGCCGCGCCGCCGCCCTTGACCATATAGCCCTTGCCGTCGATTTCGTCGGCGCCGTCGATGTAGACCGACAGCGACTCGACTTCATTGGCATCGAACACCGCAATGCCCAGCGCCTTCAGGCGCTCGGTGCTGGCCACCGAGCTGGAGACCGCGCCGCGGATCTGGTCCTTGATGGTGGCCAGGGCGTCGATGAACTTGTTGACCGTGGAACCCGTGCCCACGCCGACGATTTCGCCGGCCTGCACGTACTGGAGAGCGGCTTGGCCGACCAGGGTTTTGAGTTCATCTTGGGAAAGGGCTGCAGCAGGTGTCGTCATGGGCGAGAATTGGAAGTAATCACCGAATTATCCAATGTCTCTTATTCCCTACGCTCTGGCCCGCCCCTTTCTGTTCAGTCTCGACGCCGAGGCTGCCCATGACCTGACCATGAACCTGCTGGCGCGGGGTCAAGGCACGCCGCTGCAATGGGCCTGGTCGCAGTCCATGGTGTCCGACCCCGTGGAGCTCGCCGGATTGAAGTTCCCCAACCGTGTGGGCATGGCCGCCGGCCTGGACAAGAACGCGCGCTGCATCGACGCGCTGGCCGCCATGGGCTTTGGTTTCGTCGAAGTCGGCACCGTGACGCCCAAGCCCCAGCCGGGCAATCCCCAGCCGCGCATGTTCCGCATTCCCCAGGCCAAGGCCTTGATCAACCGCCTGGGCTTCAACAACCAGGGCCTGGACGCCTTCGTGGCCAATGTGCGCCAGTCGAAGTGCCGCGCCCAGGGCAAGCCCATGCTGCTGGGCCTGAACATCGGCAAGAACGCGCTCACACCCATCGAGGAAGCCACCAGCGACTACCTGATCGCCCTGGAAGGCGTGTACCCGCATGCCGACTACGTGACCATCAACATCAGCTCCCCCAACACCAAGAACCTGCGCGCGCTGCAAAGCGATGACGCCCTCGACGGCCTGCTCGGCGCCGTGGCCGTGCGGCGCGAGCAGCTCGCCGCCCAGCAAGGCCGGCGCGTGCCGCTGTTCGTGAAGATCGCTCCCGATCTGGACGCGGACCAGATCGCGGTGATTGCCGCCACCCTGCAACGCCACGGCATGGACGGCGTCATCGCCACCAACACCACCATCCGCCGCGAAGCCGTCCAGGGCATGGCCCATGCCGAAGAGGCCGGCGGTCTGTCGGGCGCACCCGTGCGCGACGCCAGCAACCATGTGATCCGCCAGCTGCGCGCGGCCCTGGGCCCCAAGTTCCCCATCATCGGCGTGGGCGGCATCATGAGC
>JAMNYN010000403.1 GCA_023622805.1 Pseudomonadota bacterium
GTTCGCCGGGCGCGCGGGCACGGCCCTGACGGCGGAAATCGGTCTGATGAAGGCCGGCGAACAACTCAGCGCCATGGAAATGATGGCCGTGGACCCGGTGCGCCGCATTCTGGCGCCGCGCTTTTGGGCCGGCGTGCTGGTGCTGCCCCTGTTGGCCGCGGTGTTCAGCGCCGTCGGTGTGATTGGCGGCTGGATCGTCGGCGTGCTCATGATTGGTGTCGACGGTGGTGCTTTCTGGGGCCAGATGCAGCAGGGCGTCGACTGGTGGGCCGATCTGGGCAACGGCGTGATCAAGAGCCTGGCCTTTGGTGTGGCCGTCACCTTCGTGGCGCTGCTGCAAGGCTACCTGGCCAAACCGACGCCGGAAGGTGTTTCCCGCGCGACAACGCGCACCGTGGTGATGGCCTCGCTGGCCGTTCTGGGGCTGGACTTCCTGCTCACGGCCACGATGTTCAGTATTTGATGCTCCCACCGAAGTGGGCGCGAGGAAAAGTCATGCAGCAATCGAAAAGTGACGTGTGGGTAGGCCTGTTTGTGCTGATTGGCGCAGCGGCCTTGGTGTTCCTGGCCTTGCAGTCGGCCAACTTGCTGAGCCTGAGTTTTCAGCAGACTTATCAGGTGAGCGCACGCTTTGACAATATTGGCGGGCTCAAGCCCAAGGCCGCCGTGCGCAGTGCCGGCGTGGTCGTGGGCCGCGTGGAATCCATCACCTTCGACGACAAGACCTTTCAGGCCAGCGTCAATCTGGCCCTGGAAAAGCAATATCTCTTTCCCAAGGACAGTTCGCTGAAGATCCTGACCAGCGGCCTGCTGGGCGATCAGTACATTGGCATTGAAGCTGGTGCGGATGAAGCACATCTGGTTGCAGGTGACCGAATTATTTCGACACAATCAGCCGTAGTATTGGAGAACCTGATCGGGCAGTTCCTCTACAACAAGGCGGAAGATGGCGGCTCCAGCGCACCTGCTCCGAAAAAGCAATGACCACTTTGAATCAGGCGGGTGCGTCCCGCAGCCTCCCCTCGCGCTGGCAGCGCGGCTTCTGGGCCGTAGCCATGGCGCTTCCGCTGGCGCTGGCCGGCTGTGCCACGACGGGCAGCGGCAGCGCGCAGGCCGAGGGCGCGGTGGCCGGCACTCCGGCACCCGGTACGGCGGTGGCCGGCACCCCGGACCCGTTCGAGTCCTACAACCGCAGCATGTACGCCTTCAATACGGCGCTCGACGATGCGGTGCTCAAGCCCGTGGCCACGCTGTACCGCGACGTCACCCCGGCCCTGGCGCGTGACGGCGTCGGCAACTTCTTCTCCAATCTGGGAGACATGTGGTCCTTCGTCAACAACCTGGCCCAGGCCCGTGGCGAAGGCGCCTACTACAGCGCCGTGCGCTTCAGCGTCAACACGGTGTTGGGGATAGGCGGCCTGTTCGATGTGGCCAGTGAAATGGGCCTGCCGCGCAGCCCGCAGGATTTCGGCCTGACGCTGGGACGCTGGGGCGTGCCCACAGGCCCTTATCTGGTGCTGCCCCTGCTCGGCCCTTCGACCGTGCGCGATACCGTGGCCCTGCCGGTGGACTGGAAAGGCGTTTTGCTGGGCCAGATGTCCGACGTGGCCGCGCGCAACAGCCTGACGGCGCTGGGCCTGGTGGACAAGCGTGCGCGCCTGCTGCAGGCCGGCGACATGCTGGACGCCGTGGCACTGGACAAGTACAGCCTCACACGTGACGTGTTCCTGCAGCTGCGCAGCCAGCGTGCCCAGGGCGACGGCATGGGCTCCGAGGATTTCGAAGGCGATGACGGCGCCGGCATGCTGCCGCCGGAAGATTGAGCCGCTTGCATTTGCTTGCAAGACTTGACGCGCGCGCCATCAATGCCACGGAGCGAGCAATGACAATCGATGGCGGCAAGGCCTGAAAGGCCTTGTCCGCTTCACAAAGGAAAACACGATGATGAATCGACGTATCTGGGCGGCCACTGCCGCAGCTTGGCTGGCGCTGTCGGCCGGCATGCCGATGACGGCCATGGCCGCTGAAGAAACGCCCGACGCACTGGTCAAGCGCCTGTCGGCAGATGTGCTGGACACGATCCGCAACGACAAGTCGCTCAAGACCGGCGATGTGGCAAGCATTGGCGCCCTGGTCGACAAGACCGTCATGCCGCATGTGAATTTCCAGCGCATGACGTCGGCCGCCGTGGGTCCGCAGTGGCGCCAGGCCACGCCTGAGCAAAAGCAGCGCCTGCAGGCCGAATTCAAGGCCTTGCTGATCCGTACCTATGCGGGTGCGCTGTCCCAGGTCAGCGACCAGACCGTGGTGGTCAAGCCCATGCGCGCCGCGGCCGGCGACAAGGACGTGCTGGTGCGCACTGAAGTGCGCGGCAAGGGCGATCCCATCCAGCTCGACTACCGCCTGGAGAAAACCGCCGACGGCGACTGGAAGATCTACAACCTGAACGTGCTGGGCGTGTGGCTGGTCGAGACCTACCGCAGCCAGTTCGCCCAGGAAATCAATGCCCGCGGCATAGACAGCCTGATCCAGGCGCTAGCCACGCGCAACAAGGGCTGAGGCGCGGCGCCATGCAAGCTGCCACTTTGCGCCTGCCCGCCGAGCTGACCCACGCCCAGGCGCGCGCCTGCTGGTTGGCGCTGGAAACCCAGGTCGGCGCCAGCGACCAGGCCCGCGTCGCCATCGATGCCTCGGCCCTGACGCAATTCGATTCGTCGGCCCTGGCCGTGCTGCTGGCCTGCCGGCGCACGGCTTTGGCGGCCGGCAAGTCGCTGGTGGTGCTGGGCCTGCCCGCAGGCCTGACGTCCATGGCGGCGCTGTACGGTGTGCAGGCGCTGCTGCTCGAGCCGACTGTCTGAGACACCCCACGCCAGCCTTTCGGTCTTTCTCCAAGGCCCTAGGCTGCATGCATGGCAGGGCCGGGCTTAAAATGCCAGGCTCCATGCCCGCTGTCTCATTCCAATCCATCTCCAAGACCTACCACACGCCCAAGGGCGCGTTCCGGGCCCTCAATGACGTCAGTCTGGATATCGCGGAAGGCGAGTTCTTTGGCTTGCTGGGCCCCAACGGGGCGGGCAAGACCACGCTGATCAGCATCCTGGCCGGACTGGCCCGGGCCGACAGCGGAAAGGTGCTGGTGCAGGGCAGCGATGTCCAGGCGGATTACGCCCAGGCACGGCGCAAGCTGGGCATCGTGCCGCAGGAGCTGGTGTTCGACCCGTTCTTTAACGTGCGCGAAGCCCTGCGCTTCCAGTCGGGCTATTTTGGCGTCAAGCACAACGACGCCTGGATCGACGAGCTGCTCGACAGCCTGGGCCTGACAGACAAGGCCGAATCCAATATGCGCCAGCTGTCCGGCGGCATGAAGCGCCGCGTGCTGGTGGCGCAGGCGCTGGTGCACAAGCCGCCCATCATCGTGCTCGACGAGCCGACGGCGGGCGTGGACGTGGAACTGCGCCAGACGCTGTGGCATTTCATCGCCAAGCTCAACAAGCAGGGCCATACGGTGCTGCTGACCACCCATTACCTCGAAGAAGCCGAAGCCTTGTGCAGCCGCGTGGCCATGCTCAAGCAGGGCGAGGTCGTCAAGCTGTCGAGCATGTCCGACCTGCTCAAGTCGGCTTCGGCCAACGTGCTGCAGTTCAAGACCAACAGTCCCCTGCCCGAGCATCTGCGCACGGCGGCGCGCGTCACGGGACGCATTGTGCAGATGCCCGCGCAGGACGCGGGCGACATCGAGCGCTACCTGTCCGCGCTGCGTGAAGCCGGCGTGGTGATCGAAGACATGGAAATCCGCCGTGCCGATCTGGAAGATGTGTTTTTGAACGTCATGGGCGAAGCCCGGGCATCCGCTGGGAGCGTGGCATGAGAGGTTGGCAAACCCTGTTTTACAAGGAAGTGCTGCGCTTCTGGAAGGTCAGCTTCCAGACCGTGGCCGCGCCGGTGCTCACGGCCGTGTTGTACCTGCTGATCTTCGGCCATGTGCTCGAAGGCCGGGTGCTGGTCTATGACCGCATCAGCTACACCGCGTTCCTGATTCCCGGCCTGGTCATGATGAGCGTGCTGCAAAACGCGTTCGCCAACAGCTCGTCGAGCATCGTGCAGAGCAAGATCATGGGCTCCATGGTGTTCATCCTGCTGACACCGCTGTCGCACTGGGCCTGGTTCACGGCCTACGTGGGCTCGTCGGTGCTGCGCGGACTGCTGGTCGGCCTGGGCGTGTTCATCGTGACGCTGTTCTTTACCGTACCCGAGTTCACGGCGCCGGTGTGGATCATCGTCTTCGCGCTGCTGGGCGCTGCGCTGCTGGGCACGCTGGGCGTGATCGCCGGCCTCTGGGCCGACAAGTTCGACCAGATGGCCGCATTCCAGAATTTCCTCATCATGCCCATGACTTTCCTGTCGGGCGTGTTCTATTCGATACAGTCGCTGCCGCCGTTCTGGCAGACCGTGAGCCACCTGAATCCGTTCTTCTACATGATCGACGGTTTCCGTTACGGCTTTTTCGGCCAGAGCGATGTCTCGCCCTGGATCAGCCTGGCCATCGTCGGTGGCGCCTGGCTGCTGGTCAGCGCCCTGGCCGTGCACCTGCTGCGCACCGGCTACAAGATTCGCCACTGAGTCGCTTTGCGATGACTCTTTTTGTTTGCAACCTTTCCCCGGCCCCAGTGGCGGGGGGTACGCGGGCCGCCATGGCGGCGCTGCGCGAGATCTGACATGACTGCCGACCAACTCAAAGCCATCATCAGCGCGGGTCTTTCCTGCGAGCACCTGGAGCTCGAAGGCGACGGACGCCACTGGTACGCGACCATCGTCTCGGCCGAATTCGAAGGCCAGCGCCTGGTTCAACGCCAGCGCCGGGTCTATGCCACGCTGGGCAACAAGATGCATACCGATGAGGTCCATGCCTTGTCGATGAAGACTTTCAGCCCGGCCGAGTGGGCCAGCCAGCCCCGTCAGGCCTGAAGCGCCAACCGGCGCGTGTTTTCTATTTACTTGATCGCTGAAAACGATAGGCCAGCCTTCGTTTAAGGCAGTTTTAACTTCTACTTAGGCCTATCCAGCCATGGACAAACTCTTGATTCGCGGCGGTCATCCGCTGCACGGCGAGGTCTCGATTTCCGGCGCCAAGAATGCCGCCCTGCCCGAATTGTGCGCAGCGCTGCTGACGGCCGAGCCTGTGGTGCTGCGCAATGTGCCGCGCCTGCAGGACGTGGCGACCATGCTCAAGCTGATTCGCAACATGGGCGTCGAAGCCGAGCATGCGGCCGACGGTTCGGTGCGCATCGACGCCAGCCGCCTGTCCACGCCCGAAGCCCCTTACGAGCTGGTCAAGACCATGCGCGCCTCGGTGCTGGCCCTGGGGCCGCTGCTGGCCCGTTTTGCCGAAGCCACGGTGTCCTTGCCTGGCGGTTGCGCCATCGGCTCGCGCCCGGTCGATCAGCACATCAAGGGCTTGCAGGCCATGGGTGCGCAGATCGTGGTCGAGCACGGCTACATGCTCGCCAAGCTGGCCGCGGGACGCACGCGCCTTTCGGGCGCGCACATCACCACCGACATGGTGACGGTGACCGGCACCGAGAACTTCCTGATGGCGGCAGCGCTGGCCGAAGGGGAGACCGTGCTGGAAAACGCGGCCATGGAGCCTGAAATCGTCGATCTGGCTGAAATGCTGATCAAGATGGGCGCGCGCATCAGCGGCCACGGCACGAGCCGCATCACCATCCAGGGCGTGGAGCGCCTGCATGGCTGCGACCACCAGGTGGTGGCCGACCGCATCGAAGCCGGTACGTTCCTGTGCGCGGTTGCCGCCACGGGCGGCGAAGTGCTGCTGCGCCACGCGCGCGCCGACCATCTGGGCGCGGTGATCGACAAGCTGCGTGAAGCCGGTGCCAAGGTGGACGCCGTGGACGGCGGCATGCGCGTGCAGTCCGAAGGCCGGCTCAAGAGCCAGAGCTTTCGCACCACCGAATACCCGGGCTTTCCCACCGACATGCAGGCCCAGTTCATGGTGCTGAACGTGATTTCCCACGGTGCGGCGTCGGTGACGGAAACGATTTTTGAGAACCGCTTCATGCATGTCAACGAACTGGTGCGCCTGGGCGCAAAAATCCAGGTCGATGGCAAGGTGGCGGTGGTGGAAGGCGTGGAGCGACTGTCGGGGGCCACGGTGATGGCGACCGATCTGCGCGCTTCGGCCAGTCTGGTGATTGCCGGACTGGTGGCCAGCGGCGAGACCCTGGTCGACCGCATCTACCACCTCGACCGCGGCTACGACTGCATGGAAGCCAAGCTGCGCGCTCTGGGCGCGGATATTGAAAGAGTCTGATGATTACCCTCGCCCTGTCCAAAGGCCGGATTTTTGAAGAAACCCTGCCGCTGCTGGCCGCTGCCGGCATCGAAGTGCTGGAAGACCCGGAAAAATCGCGCAAGCTGATTCTGACGACCAACCAGCCCGACCTGCGCGTGGTGCTGGTGCGCGCCACCGATGTGCCCACCTATGTGCAGTACGGCGGCGCCGACCTGGGCGTGACCGGCAAGGACACGCTGATCGAGCATGGCGCCCAGGGCCTGTATCAGCCGCTGGACCTGTGCATTGCCCAGTGCCGCGTGAGCGTCGCCGTGCGTGCCGATTTTGACTATGCACTGGCCGTGAAGCAGGGCTCGCGCCTCAAGGTCGCGACCAAGTACACCGAGATCGCGCGCAACTTCTTCGCCAGCAAGGGCGTGCACGTGGACATGATCAAGCTCTACGGCAGCATGGAGCTCGCACCGCTGACGGGCCTGGCCGACGCCATCGTCGACCTGGTGTCCACGGGCAATACGCTCAAGGCCAACCATCTGGTGGAAGTAGAGCGCATCATGGACATCAGCTCGCACCTGGTGGTCAATCAGGCCGCGCTCAA
Source organism: Pseudomonadota bacterium (assembly GCA_023622805.1). Taxonomy (GTDB): domain Bacteria; phylum Pseudomonadota; class Gammaproteobacteria; order Burkholderiales; family Burkholderiaceae_C; genus Comamonas; species Comamonas bellezanensis. The sequence goes on from JAMNYN010000403.1 coordinate 6,906, forward strand.
GCTCAAGCAAGTGCCTTTGCGCCGCCTGATCGACGTGTTCGCACGCGCCACGCAGGCCAAGGCCTGACCCTCACCCTATTGAAGCCGGAAAAGATGAAAGCCACGCCCGCCCGTTTGCGCACTGACAGTGCCGATTTTGAAACTGCCTTCCAGGCCCGCCTGCATTGGTCGGCCGATACCGATGCAGCGATCGAGCAGCGCGTGGCCGACATCCTGGCCGATGTGCAGCAGCGCGGCGATGCCGCCGTGCTCGAGTACACGCAACGCTTCGACGGCCTGACCGCGGACAGCCTGTCGGCGCTGGAGTTGACGGCGGCCGAGCTCAAGGCCGCGTTCGACGGACTGCCCGACGTGCAGCGCGAAGCCTTGCAGGCTGCGGCCGAGCGGGTGCGCCGCTACCACGAAGCGCAAAAGAAGGCCTGCGGCGAAAGCTGGAGCTACCGTGACGAAGACGGCACGCTGCTGGGGCAGAAAGTCACTCCGCTGGACCGCGTGGGCATTTACGTGCCCGGAGGCAAGGCCGCCTATCCGTCCAGCGTGCTGATGAACACGATTCCGGCCCAGGTGGCCGGCGTGGGCGAAATCATCATGGTCGTGCCCACGCCCCAGGGCGCCAAGAACGCACTGGTGCTGGCCGCGGCCTATGTCGCCGGCGTGCACCGGGCCTTCACCATTGGCGGCGCCCAGGCCGTGGCCGCGCTGGCCTACGGCACGCAGACCGTGCCCAAGGTCGACAAGATCACCGGCCCGGGCAACGCCTATGTGGCCAGCGCCAAGAAGCGCGTGTTCGGCACGGTGGGCATAGACATGATTGCCGGCCCTTCGGAAATCCTGGTGCTGGCCGACGGCAGCACGCCCGCGGAGTGGGTGGCCATGGACTTGTTCAGCCAGGCCGAGCATGACGAACTCGCGCAAAGCATTTTGCTCAGCCCCGACGCCGACTACCTCGATGCCGTGCAGCGCGAAATCGACCGCTTGCTGCCCGAGATGCCGCGCGCGGCCATCATCGCCAAAAGCCTCAACGACCGTGGCGCGCTGATCCTCACGCGCGACATGGAAGAGGCCTGCGCCATCAGCAACCGCATTGCGCCCGAGCACTTGGAAGTCTCCAGCCAGGACCCGCACCGCTGGGAGCCGCTGCTCAAGCACGCGGGCGCGATTTTCCTCGGTGCCTACACCAGCGAATCGCTGGGCGACTACTGCGCCGGCCCCAACCACGTGCTGCCCACCAGCGGCACGGCGCGGTTTTCCTCGCCGCTGGGCGTCTACGACTTCCAGAAGCGCTCCAGCCTGATCGAAGTCAGCGAAGCCGGCGCGCAGATCCTGGGCAAGATCGCTTCGGTGCTGGCCCACGGCGAAGGCCTGCAAGGCCATGCGAGAGCCGCTGAGATGCGCTTGAAGGACTGATTTATCTGGCGAGTGCCAGAGCGAATGCTAGCCACGGTCTTCCAGGAAGCCGTGGCTTTTTTTACGTGTACAGGATTTTGAGCACGAAAACAGTGCAACACGAAGTTCGTGTGACACGAAATCCGTGTAAACTGGCGCCATGAAGAACGTCACCATCACTGTGGACGACAACGTGCTCGAATGGGCACGTGTGGAAGCGGCCCGGCGCGGCACCAGCGTATCGCGCATGGTGGGCGATTTCCTGGCCGAAATGCAGCGCCGTGAAGACGCCTACGAGCGCGCCTATCTGGCCTGGCGCACGGACGAGCGCACCTGGGCGCCCGGTGCCGGCCCGGCGGAGGATGCGGCGCGCAGCGTGTGCTTTACGCGCACGGCGTCCACCGCCATGGGAGAGGGCCCATGAGTCGGCTCCATCTTTCGCGCCAGCCGGTGTTTGTCGATACGTCGGTGCTGGTCTGCGCCGAGGACACGTCCGATCCGGCGCAGGCCGCGGTGCTGGCCTGGCTGGACAGCCTGTGGCGCGAGCGCCTGGGGCGTGTCAGCTCCCAGGTGCTGGCCGAGTTCTACGAAACCGTCACCGTGCAGCGCCAAAGGCCCATGCCGCAAGGGGATGCGCGCGCCGCGATGCGCCGCTACCAGACCTGGACGCCCTGGCAAATCGATGCCGCGACGTTCGAGACCGCCTGGGCCGTCGAAGCCCGGCACCAACTGGCCTGGGGCGATTGCCTGGCCTTGGCCGCGGCCCAGCACAGCGGCTGCGAAACTTTGCTGTCACTGCAGCTGCCCCACGGCGCGCAGTTTGGCGGCGTGCAAATCATTCATCCCGTCCAGCAGGGGCTAGAGCCATGACCGAATCTGCCAATCTTTCTTCCGCGCTGCAGCGCATTCGCGCCGATGTGCGCGCCATGCATGCCTATGTCGTCCAGCCGGCCACGGGCCTGCTCAAGATGGACGCCATGGAAAACCCGTTCAGCCTGCCGCCCGCGCTGCAGACGGCGCTGGGTGCCCGTCTGGGCGCGCTGGCGCTGAACCGCTACCCGGGCGAGCGGCTTGAAGACCTGAAGCAGGCCTTGATGGACTATGCGGGCGCGCCCGCGGGCTCGGCCATCCTGCTGGGCAATGGTTCGGACGAAATCATTTCCCTGCTGGCCCTGGCCTGCGCCCAGGGCGACCAGCGCGCCAAGCTGCTGGCGCCCATGCCGGGCTTTGTGATGTACCCGATGAGTGCCCAGCTGCAAGGCCTGGATTTCGTCAACGTGTCGCTGGACGCGGACTTCCAGCTCGACGAGGCCGCCATGCTCGCCGCCCTGGCCGAGCACCGTCCGGCCATCACCTATCTGGCCTATCCCAACAACCCCACGGCCACGCTGTGGGATGAAGCCGTGGTGCAGCGCGTGATCGATGCCGTGGGCGCCCAGGGCGGCATGGTGGTGATGGACGAGGCCTATCAGCCCTTCGCCAGCCGCAGCTGGATCACCCGCATGCATGCCGAACCCGAGCGCAACGCCCATGTGCTGCTGATGCGCACGCTCAGCAAGTTCGGTCTGGCCGGCGTTCGCCTGGGCTATCTGATCGGCCGGAAGGCGCTGGTGCAGGAAATCGACAAGGTGCGCCCGCCTTACAACGTGAGCGTGCTCAATTGCGAAGCCGCGCTGTTTGCGCTGGAGCACACCGAGGTGTTCGCGGCCCAGGCCGCCGAGCTGTGCGCGGCACGCACCGAACTGCTGGCCGCGCTGCGCCGCCTGCCTGGGGTGGAAAAAGTCTGGGACAGCGAAGCCAATATGGTGCTGATCCGCGTGCGCGACGCCGCCGCCGCCCATGCCGGCATGAAGGCGCGCGGCGTGCTGGTGAAGAATGTCTCGGCCATGCACCCCTTGCTGGATCAATGTTTGCGTCTGACCGTGGGCAGCACGGCCGACAATGCCCTTATGCTTGCTGCACTGGAAGCTTCGATATGACCTCTTCTGCTCTCATCTCCACCCCCGCGGCCGCGCCGCGCATCGCGGAAGTCAGCCGCAACACGGCCGAGACCCGCATCACCGTGCGCATCAATCTCGATGGCACGGGCCAGAACAAGCTGCACAGCGGCATCGGTTTTCTGGACCACATGCTCGAACAGATTGCCCGCCACGGCCTGATCGACATGGAAGTGCACTGCGAAGGCGATCTGCACATCGACGGCCACCACACGGTGGAAGACATCGGCATCACGCTGGGCCAGGCCTTTGCGCGCGCCGTGGGCGACAAGAAGGGCCTGCGCCGCTACGGCCATGTCTATGTGCCGCTGGACGAAGCCCTGTCGCGCGTGGTGGTGGACTTTTCCGGCCGTCCGGGCCTGCACATGGACGTGAAGTTCACGGCGGGACGCATCGGTCAGCTCGACACGCAGCTGGTCTATGAATTCTTCCAGGGCTTTGTGAACCACGCGGGCTGCACCGTGCACATCGACAATCTCAAGGGCTTCAATGCCCACCACCAGTGCGAATCCGTCTTCAAGGCCTTTGCCCGCGCCGTGCGGCAGGCACTGGAAATCGATCCGCGTGCAGCCACCACCATTCCCTCGACCAAGGGTTCTCTGTGAGAATCGGGGCTGTAGCGCAGTAAGAAACGCAGCAGTCCCAGTTTGATAGCTATGAATATGCAAGCAAATACCGTCGCCGTGGTGGATTACGGCATGGGCAATCTGCGCTCGGTCTCGCAGGCCGTCAAGGCCGCGGCGCAAGACTCGGGCTGGCAGGTCGTGGTCACCGCCGACCCGGATGTGGTGCGTTCCGCGGCCCGCGTGGTGCTGCCCGGCCAGGGCGCGATGCCCGACTGCATGCGCGAGCTTGCCAGCTCGGGTCTGCGCGAGCCGGTGCTCGAAGCCGCGCGCGACAAGCCCTTGTTCGGCGTCTGCGTGGGCATGCAGATGCTGCTGGACCACAGCGAAGAAGGCGATACGCCCGGCCTGGGACTGATTCCCGGCGTGGTGCGAAAATTCCAGCTGGAAGGCCGCACCCAGCCCGACGGCAGCCGCTTCAAGGTCCCGCAAATGGGCTGGAACCGTGTGCGCCAGAGCCAGTCGCACGCTATCTGGCAGGGCGTGCCAGACGACAGCTTTTTCTACTTCGTGCACAGCTTTTATGCCCAGCCGCGCAATGCACTGCATTGCGCGGGCGAAGCCGATTACGGTGGGCGCTTTGCCGCAGCCATCGCGCGCGATAATATTTTTGCGACCCAGTTCCACCCGGAAAAAAGCGCTGACCAGGGCCTGGCCCTGTTTCGCAATTTCCTGCACTGGAATCCCTGATTCTGTTCCTGTTCCCCGCCGGAGTCGCCGGCGCTTTTTCCTTTTCCAATCATCATGCAGCTCATTCCCGCCATTGACCTCAAGGACGGCCACTGCGTTCGCCTCAAGCAGGGCGACATGGACCAATCCACCACCTTCGGTGAAGACCCCGCGGCCATGGCCCGCAAGTGGGTCGACGCGGGCGCGCGCCGCCTGCACCTGGTTGACCTCAATGGTGCTTTCGCGGGTGCGCCCAAGAACAATGCCGCCATCAAGGCCATCCTGGCGGAAGTGGGCGACGTGATTCCGGTGCAGATCGGCGGCGGCATTCGCGACCTCGACACCATCGAGCGCTATATCGATGCCGGCATGCGCTACGTGATCATTGGCACGGCCGCGGTGAAGAACCCCGGCTTCCTGCAGGACGCCTGCACGGCTTTCGCCGGCCACATCATCGTCGGCCTCGATGCCAAGGACGGCAAGGTTGCCATCGACGGCTGGAGCAAGCTCACCGGCCAGGACGTGCTGAGCGTGGGCAAGCGCTTCGAAGACTGGGGCGTCGAGTCCATCATCTATACCGACATCGGCCGCGACGGCATGCTGTCGGGCATCAACATCGATGCCACCGTGAAGCTGGCGCAATCGCTGACGATTCCCATCATCGCTTCGGGCGGTCTGGCGGGCATGGCCGACATCGAGCAACTGTGCGCCGTCGAAAAAGAAGGCGTGCAGGGCGTGATCTGCGGCCGGGCGATTTATTCGGGCAACCTCGACTTCGCGGCCGCCCAGGCGCGCGCCGACGAACTGGCCGGAGTCTGAAATGCTGGCTGTCGACGCTTTGTGGCAGGGCCTGCCGGCAGTTCGGCTGACCCTGCCCGGCGGCGACATGGCGCTGGTCGCCCTGCAGGGCGCTCAGGTGCTGTCCTGGGTGGCGGGCGGGCAGGAGCAGTTGTTCCTGAGCCCGCGGTCGGCCCATGATGGCGTGACGCCCATCCGTGGCGGCATTCCCCTGTGCTTTCCCCAGTTCAACCAGCGCGGTCCCTTGGTCAAGCATGGCTTTGCGCGCACGCTGGCCTGGCAGGCCCAGGCGGCGGATGCGCAGGCTGAGGGGGAGGGCCCGCGGCTGACGCTGCGCCTGACCGACAGCGCCGCCACGCGCGCCGTCTGGCCGCATGCGTTTGCGGCCGAACTCAGCGTGTGGCTGCAGCCTGGCGCCTTGACGGTGCAGTTGTCGGTGCACAACCCCGGTGATGCGCCCCTGGCCTTCACGGCCGCGCTGCACAGCTATCTGCGGCTCGACGATGCAGCCCAGGCCGCGCTGACCGGCCTGGAAGGCCTGCGCTACTGGGATGCTGTGGCCGACACCCATCCCTTGCAAGAGGGTGCGTTGCGCTTTGGCCCCGAGCTCGATCGGGTCTACCCGCGTCCGACCCAGGCCATGGCGCTGCACGAAGCCGGCCTGGCGCGGCTGCGCATTGCACAGGATGCGGCCTGGGTCGACACCGTGGTCTGGAATCCGGGTGCTGCGCTGTGCGCGCGCCTGTCCGACATGCCGCCGGACGGCCATACCCATATGCTGTGCGTGGAAGCTGCGGCCATCGATGCGCCCGTGGTGCTGGCCCCGCAAGGGCATTGGCAGGCTGCGCAGAGGCTGGAGTGCATCGCGCGCCCCGAAGCCTGAAATAATGGACTTTTGCGCGGCTGGGGGTTCAAGCCCCGGCCTGCGCGAACAGCAAAGGAAACTCCGTGATTCTTGTTACCGGCGGCACCGGCTTCATCGGCTCGCATACCTGCGTGGAGTTGGCCGCGGCCGGCGAAGCTTTCGTCATTCTGGACAATTTCAGCAACAGCCAGCGCGGCGTGCTCGAGCGCCTGCAGCGCATCACCGGCCAGACGCCGCTGTGCGAGGAAGGCGATGTGCGTGATGGCGCCTTGCTGGACCGGCTGTTTGCCAAATATCCCATCGATGCGGTGATCCATTTCGCTGCATTGAAAGCCGTGGGCGAGTCCGTGGCCAAGCCGCTGGCCTATTACGACACCAATGTGGCCGGTACGCTGACGCTGTTGCAGGCCATGCAGCGGGCGAATGTGCGCACCCTGGTGTTTTCGTCGTCGGCGACGGTCTATGCGGAATCGGCCGTGATGCCCATCGCCGAGCATTTCCCGCTGTCGCCCACCAATCCCTACGGCCAGACCAAGCTGGTGATAGAGCAGGTGCTGGCTGACCTGGATGCCTCCGAGCCCCAGGCCTGGCGCCTGGCGCGGCTGCGCTACTTCAACCCCGTGGGCGCCCATGAGAGCGGCCTCATCGGCGAAGACCCGCAGGATGTGCCCAACAATCTGATGCCCTTCGTGGCCCAGGTGGCGACGGGCCAGCGCGCGCAACTGCGTGTCTTCGGCAATGATTACCCTACGGTCGACGGCACGGGCGTGCGCGATTACATCCATGTCACCGATCTGGCCAAGGGCCACGTCGCGGCGCTCAACTACCTGCGCCAGCACACGGGCTTGCTGACCGTGAACCTGGGCTCGGGCCGTCCGGCCTCGGTGCTGGAAATGGTCGCCAGCTTTGCCCGGGCCTGCGGCCGACCGATTCCCTATGAAGTGGTGGCGCGCCGCCCCGGCGATCTGGCCGCGTATTGGGCCGATCCGTCCAGTGCCGAGCAGTTGCTGGGCTGGCGTGCCGAACTGGACCTGGACCGCATGTGTCTTGACGCCTGGCGCTGGCAGGACGGCGAAGCCCGCCGCCAGGCCGCTTGCGCCTAGATTTTATTTTTCAGCTTTGTGAGACCCAGCGCCATGCTTGCCAAACGCATCATTCCCTGCCTTGACGTGACCGGAGGCCGCGTCGTCAAGGGTGTCAATTTTGTCGAACTGCGTGACGCCGGCGATCCGGTGGAAATCGCCGCGCGCTACAACGGCCAGGGGGCCGACGAGCTCACCTTCCTCGACATCACGGCGACCAGCGATGGCCGGGACCTGATCCTGCCCATCATCGAAGCCGTTGCCAGCCAGGTGTTCATTCCCCTCACCGTGGGCGGCGGAGTGCGCACCGTGGACGACGTGCGCCGCCTGCTCAACGCCGGCGCCGACAAGACCAGCTTCAATTCGGCGGCGCTGGCCAATCCCGACGTCATCAATGCGGCTTCGCAGAAATACGGTGCCCAGTGCATCGTGGTGGCCATCGACGCCAAGCGCCGCACGCTCGAAGGCGAGCAACGCCCGGGCGCCGACGGCCTGCCCATGGGGCCGGGCTGGGATGTGTACAGCCACGGCGGGCGCAAGAACACCGGCCTGGATGTCGTGCAGTGGGCCAGCGAGATGGCGCGGCGCGGCGCGGGCGAAATCCTGCTGACCAGCATGGACCGCGACGGCACCAAGTCGGGCTTCGATCTGGCGCTCACGCGTGCCGTCAGCGATGCCGTCAGCGTGCCCGTGATCGCTTCGGGCGGCGTGGGCAATCTCGATGACCTGGCCGATGGCGTGCAGCAAGGCGGCGCCGATGCCGTGCTCGCTGCCAGCATTTTTCACTATGGCGAATTCACCGTGGGCCAGGCCAAGCAGCGCATGGCTGAACGCGGCATCCCTGTACGGATTTAAACACTATGAACTGGCTTGATGAAGTGAAATGGGACGCGCAAGGCCTGGTGCCGGTGATTGCGCAGGAGCGCAGCTCGGGCGACGTGCTGATGTTCGCCTGGATGAACCGCGAGGCGCTGGCCAAGACGGCGGAACTGGGCCGCGCGGTCTATTTCAGCCGTTCGCGCAACCGCCTGTGGTTCAAGGGCGAAGAGTCCGGCCATGTGCAGCTGGTGCATGAAATGCGCCTGGATTGCGACAACGACGTGGTGCTGCTGAAGATCACGCAGGAAGGGCACGAGCCCGGCATTGCCTGCCATACGGGCCGCCACAGCTGCTTTTACAGCGTGCTCAAGGACGGCGTCTGGACCCCTGTGGATCCGGTGCTCAAAGACCCTGAATCCATTTACCGGTGAATGTGTATGACTGTTTCTGAAAATTTTGCAGCGTCGAGCGAAGGCGCCCTGGCGCGGCTGGCCGCGGTGATCGAAAGCCGCAAGACGGTCAACGGCGGCGACCCGGAAAAAAGCTATGTGGCCCGCCTGCTGCACAAGGGGCCCGATGCCTTTCTGAAGAAGATCGGCGAAGAAGCCACGGAAGTGGTGATGGCGGCCAAGGACGCCGACCAT
>JAMNYN010000331.1 GCA_023622805.1 Pseudomonadota bacterium
GTGGCCCAGGGGCTGGGGTTCGCGCTGTTCGACGCGCTGCCGTCGCTGATCTTCGACCCCACGCGGCTGGTGGTGAAGCCGTTCCAGACCGACAGCAAGCTCACCTACTGCGCTTACCGCCTCAAGGGCAAGACCGTGACTCCGGAGCTCGATCACATGGTGGAACTCGCGCGGGCCGCCATGCAGCGCGTGGCGGCGTTGCATTCCGGGGCTGTCAGCTGAAGCGGCTCAGCGCATAGGCCTGCGGGTCCAGGGGGCTGCTGCTGCCCGTGACCAGGCTGGCGATCAGCTCTCCGGTCATGGGCGCGCCGGTCATGCCGGTATGGCCATGGCCGCAGGCCAGATACAGGCCCGGAAGATGGGGCAGTTCGGCTATCACCGGCACGCTGTCGGGCGTGGACGGACGCAGGCCGAACCAGCTGGTCGCGCCCTCGGTGTTGATGCCCGGGAACAGCTCGCGCGCGGTGTTGAGCAGCGATGCGGCACGGCGCGGATTGGGTGCATGCCGCAGCCCGGCGATTTCCACCGTGCCGGCAAACCGCAGTCCCTGGCGCATGGGAGTGACGGCCACGGCCTTGTCCTTGTAGATGAAGGGTTGCGGCACGCTGACGCCCGCGTTGGGCAGCTCGACATGGTAGCCGCGCTCGAATTCCAGCGGGATGCGAATGCCCAGCGGCCGCATGAGCTCGGCCGTGTGCGCACCCGCGGCCACCACGATGCGCGGCACTTTCACCTCTCCCGCGCTGGTCCACAGGCGGTAGCCGTCGGGCATGCGCTCGATCCTCTGGACGCTGCGCAGCTGCAGCGCTCCGCCCTGGTCCAGAAAGCGCTGCAACAACGCCTGTGTCAGCCCATGCGGGCTGATGGTGTTGGCGTGTTCGGTAAAGCAGATGCCGGATTGGACATGGCTGGCAATCTCCGGCATGCGGGTGCGCAATTCCTGTTGATCGAGCGGCGTGGTGGGCACCTGGTGCTGGCGGCGCAGGGCGGCGACCAGGCGGTTTGCGCGGCTGGGCTTGTCGACTTGCGACCAGATGTGCAACTGGCCTTGCTGGCGGATCAGCGCGCCGAACTGCTGCGCGCCGAGCAGCTCCCGGTAGCGATCCAGCGCTGGGGCGTGCAAGGCGCTGAGCGCTGCGCTCGCGCGGATGACGCGGGCGGTCGAGGAGGCCAGCAGCCATTGCACGACCCAGGGAAGGGCCTTGAGCGCATAGCCGGGGCGCAGGGCGAGCGGACCGTCCGGGTCCAGCAGCCAGCGCGGCACCTGCCAGGCCATGCCGGGCAGCGAAATGGGAATGCAGCTGCCCGTGCTGATCAGCCCGGCGTTGCCGAACGATGCGCCGCTGCCGGCGCCGGTGGCGTCGTACAGCGTGACCTGGAGGCCTTTTTGCTGCAGCGCCAGCGCGCTGCACAGCCCGACGATGCCGGCGCCGAGCACGGCGATGTCTGCGGTGGGGGAGGGAGGGCTGGCCGGTGCGATCAGTTCAGTGGGCGAGGAGGTGGGGAGCATGGAATGGGTGGGCTGGTGTATGCAGGCCATCTTGCCCAGCCCCTGCCGCGTGCGCCAATTCGATTTGTTGATAGGCTATTTGCAAACGTGATTCGACAAGCCCGTGCGCGCTGCAGATGATCGGCCTGCAGCTTGCATTGCAGCTTCGACCAGTCCATTCATCCCCCTGTCCGATCGCGGCCGGCCCGCGCCGGACAGAGCCCGTCCTGGAGACACCATGTCAGATCTTTTCCATTCCGTGAATCGCCGCCAGGCCATGGCCTTCGGTGCGGCAGCGCTTGCCGGGGCCCATGCGCCGCAGACCTGGGCATCGAACGCACCGGTGCGATTCATCGTGCCGTTTCCCGCCGGCGGCGCGGCCGACGTGATGGCGCGGGTGATCGTCGATGGACTCAAGGACGAGATCAGCCAGACTGTCATCGTCGAGAACCGTCCCGGCGCCAGCACGCGCGTTGCGGCCGAGGCCTTGAAGAACGCCGCGCCCGACGGCAACACCGTGCTGATGACGCTCATGGACACCATGGTGCTGGCGCCGCTGGTCTACAGCAACCTGCGCTACAACCCGGAAAAGGACTTTGCGCCCATCACCTCGGTGGCCGAGCTCACCTACGGCATCGCGGTCAACGCCAACGCGCCCTACAAGACGCTGGCGGACTATCTGAAGGCGGCGAAGGGCGATCGCCAGGTGTCGGCGCTCGGGGTGTCCGGGCTGGGTTCGGTGCTGCACTTTCTGGCCTACGACTTCACGCGTCAATCGGGTGCGGATATTTCCATCATTCCTTTCCAGGGCGGGCCGGTGATGGTCACCAACCTCATGGGTAACCAGATCGGCTCTGCCATCGATGGCATAGGCGTGTTTCTCGAACACCATCGCAGTCGCAAGTTGCGCATTCTGGCCGTATCAAGCAAGCAGCGCGTGGGCCAGTTGCCCGACGTTCCCACTTTCACCGAGCTGGGCTATCCCTCGCTGGTGGTCGATTCCGGCTATTCGCTTTACGCGCCGGCCCACACGCCCGGCCAGCACATCGCGCGCTGGAACACAGCCATGCGCAAAGTGCTCGCAAGACCGGAGGTGCGGCAGAAAATCCAGACCATTGGCTACCAGCCGTCGGCGGGAACCACGCCCGAGGAGGTGAGTCAGATGCGCCAGCGGCTCAGCGCGCACTGGGCGCCCATCGTCAAGGCGACGGGCTACCAGAGCGATTGACAAGTCCATCGGCCTGGCAGGCCGTCACATCGGCGCTGCCTGTGCCAGCCAGGCGTTGAAGGCCTGCATGGCCGGGGTCACCGGCCGTGACTTGAGCCGCGTCAGCCAGTAGAGGCCGTTGCTGATCTCGGCCTCGAACGGCCGCACCAACCGGCCCTGCTGCAATTCCCGGGCAAACATGCGCACCGGCAGCAGCGCAATGCCCGCGCCCTGCGCGGCGGCCTCGGCCATGGTCAGCGATGAATCGAATACGGCGCCACGCAGCATGGGGCAAGGCGTGGCCGCCGCGGCAAACCAGTCCACCCATTCGTCCGCCCGGTAGGAGCGCAGCAGCACCTGCCCCGCCAGATCAGCAGGCGTATGCAATGCCGCGCCCAGAGCCGGCGTGCACATGGGCGAGAGGGGGGCGGCCAGCAAGGCTTGCGCTTCCGTGCCGTGCCAGGCGCCATCGCCGAAGCGGATCGCGTAGTCCAGCCCTTCGCCCGCCATGTCCACCCGGTTGTTGTGGGTGAACAGGCGGAAGTCGACGAAAGGGTGCATTTGCTGAAAGT
>JAMNYN010000302.1 GCA_023622805.1 Pseudomonadota bacterium
TATAATTCTTATTATTACTTTACCGGATGCCGACCATGCCCCTCCCATCCATCGCCATCCCCGCCGACGTGCGCGAGCGCATCACGGCTGCCGCTGCCGGGCTGTTCGAGCAGTCTGGGCGCCAGGACATGCCCACGGTGGACGCCGTGCGCCGGGCCGCCCGCGTGGACATGAACGCCGCCAGCGCCGTGATGAAGGAGTGGCGCCGAGCGCAGACCGCCCAGGCGGCGCCCGTGGTGGTCACAGTGCCCGACGCCGTGCAAGAAGCCAGCGCCGCTGCCGTGGCCTCCATCTGGCTGCAGGCCCAGGAGCTGGCGAATGAATCGCTGCGCAACGCGCAAGCGGCCTGGGAGGTCGAGCGCGGCGAGCTGGACGCCATGCGCCAGGAACTGGCGGAAGCGTTCGAGCGCCAAGCGATAGAGCTTGATACTGCCGTCGCTGCGCTGGCTGCCGAGAAGGCCACAGCCGGGAAGCAAGCGCTGGAACTGGCCGCTGTTCGTCAGCTGCTGGTTGACGCCGTGAGCCAAGCCGACAAGGCGGGTGCGCGCATCGCTGAAATTGAGCACCGCGCCACGGATCTGCGCGCCGAGCTGGACCGGGCACATGCCGACGCCGACCATTTGCGTGAAGAGGCCAGCCAGGCGCGCAAGCAGGCCGCAGCCGAACTCGAAGCCGCCCATGCGGGAACGGACGCCGCCCGGGCGCAGCTGGTGAAGCTGCAGGCCCAGGCCGAGGCCGCAGAGCAGACCCATGCGGAGCAGCGCAAGCAGACGGCTGCCGATGCCAAGACCGCCGCAGAAGCCCGGGAGCGCGCCGCAGGCCTGGCCGGCCAGTTGCAGGCCCTGCAAGAGCAGAACGCCGCCCTGCTGGCCGCGCTCAAGCCATCGGCCGGATCGAAGCCAGGCAAGGCCTGAGCAACCAGGATCCGCCATACGAGCCCTCAGGCGCCCGGGCAAGGGGTGCCCCCTGGCTACTCGTATGACTGAGGTGGCTTCTCTCGAATGACATACGTAACTCGCGGCTGATAGGTCAGCCCGCCGCGGCCAAGAGCATCCGGGAGCATTTCATACATGGGCAAGAATTCAAGCTTGTCGTCGTCATTCACTGGCTGGATTGGCGGTTGTGGCATGGATTGCTCCGTAGTTGAAAAGAGCAGCGTATCCCGCTCTGCCATGTCACCAAACCTGAACTTTCCCGATTTGAAGGCTTGACCTGCCACCATATGAAATACATGTATCTCATGAGGATTGCACCATGTCCGTATCTCTTCGCCTGCCCGAAGACCTGAGCCAGCGCCTGAGCAGTCTGGCGGCCCAGACCGGGCGCTCCAAGACCTTCTACATGCTCGAAGCCATCAAGCAGCACATTGATGAGCTGGAAGACCTGTACCTGGCAGAGCAGCGCCTGCTGGACGTGCGCGCCGGCCGCTCCAAGACCCATTCCCTGGACGACGTGGAGCGCAGCCTTGGCTTGGAGGGGACTACCGAAGTGAAATAACGCGAACTCTTCGAGATTGAATACAATGAATACAAGTATTCAAAAGGAGAGTGAACATGGCCACTTCTGTACGGCTTGCCCCTGAAACTGAGAAACGACTGGACTTCCTCGCTTCGCACACGGGACGCACCAAGGCCTTCTACCTGCGCGAAATCATCGAACAGGGCATCGAGGACATGGAGGACTACTACCTGGCGGCTGACGTGCTGGAGCGTGTGCGCAAGGGCCAGGAGGCTGTGCATTCGGCGGCTGACGTGAGGAGCGCCCTTGGCCTGGACCATTGATTACACGGCCTCGGCTTTGGGGCAGCTGAAGAAACTCGACAAGCCCACGGCACGGCGCATCGTTGACTACATGGACGAGCGGATCTCAGAAATGGACGACCCACGGAGCACCGGAAAGGCACTGACTGGCCCGCTGGGCGGCCTATGGCGTTACCGGGTGGGTGATTTCCGCGTGATCTGCGACATCCAGGACGGCGCTTTGCGCGTCCTGGTGGTCCAGCTGGGCAACCGGCGCGAAGTCTACCGATAGCGAACTGTCTTACGAACAGATGCCAGCCGAACCGTAGCTACCGATAACTCCTCCTTATTGGCATCAAAATCCCACAGGCAAATGAGTTTCGTCACTAAGCAGGACCAGCGAAAAACACTTCGACTGGCGCGAGCTGCAGCAATGTCGATGCTTCGTTGACCGTGCCCGCCAGCCATTGGTCTACATCGGCCATCTCGATAGGGATGACGCTGCGCTTGTCCTGCTGGTCTGCGGGCAGCTTGGGATCGGGCTTATGCATGCGGTTCATCAGCGGGTGCACGTCGGCATTGATCGTCAGCATTGTGTAGCTCTCGTGCACCTCGCCGGTGGTGCGGTCGAGCCAGGTGTTCCACAGGCCGGCCAGAGCCCAGGGCAGGCCGTCTGCACGCTGAAACCGCCACCACACATTCTTGCCACTCTGCCAGTTGGGCTCGTCGAAGTCCGCGGCGGGAATGATGCAGCGCTGTCCTCTGGCCCAGGCGTCTTTGTAGCTGGCTTTGTTGCTGATCTCTTCCAAGCGCGCGTTGTTGGTGCTGTACTTGAGCCTGGCCTCTTTGGCCCACGGCGGAATCAGGGCCCACTGGCCTACGACCAGCTCACGGCTGTAGCCTGAGTCGTTGACGGCACGCCGAATGAACGGACCCGGGCTTCGCGGGTGTAACGACAACGGCCATGACCGCTCGCGCGTGTCAACGCGGAAGTGGAGCGACACGTCGATGGGACCCGGTGGTCGGTAAACGTTGCACATGCTGCCATGGTAAGTCGCTTGACCACACGTATACTGTACGTATGTACAGCACCCCTTTAATTACCTGCCAACCCATGCCAATGATGGCATCGCCCATGGCTTTGCCCTTGGCGGATTGCTCTGTACGCGCGGGCTTTCCATCGCCTGCCGGGGACTTTCACGCCAAGCGTTTGGACATCGCAGAGATGTTGGTGCAGCACCCGCAGGCCACCTATTTGCTGCGGGTGGCAGGTCTTTCTATGAAGGAATACGGCATCGACGAAGGCGACTTGATCGTGGTCGACCGGGCGCTGGAAGCGCGCCATGGCTGCATCGTCGTCGCGATCTTGGACAACGAATTCACGGTCAAAATGCTGCACCAGGTCAATGGGCTTTTCCGGCTGAAGGCAGGCAACCGGACTTATCCCGACATCGTTCCCAAGGAAGGCCAAACCCTCGAGATCTGGGGCGTGGTCACGGCCTGCGTCAAGCGCTTTGCGAGGTAGGCATGTATGCGCTGATCGACGGGAACAACTTCTACGTGTCGTGCGAGCGAGCGTTTCGCCCGTCGCTGCGAGGCCTTCCCGTTGTCGTGCTGTCGAACAACGATGGCTGTGCGATTGCCCGATCGGACGAGGCCAAAGCCCTGGGCATCAAGATGGGCCAGCCCTACTTCGAATTCCGCCACCTGGAAGAAACTGCAGGGCTGGTTTGCCTCTCTGCCAACTTTGAACTCTATGGAGAGCTGAGCGATCGAATGATGAGTTTGGCGGCCGGCCTGGGACCACTGCAGGAAATCTATTCGATCGATGAGAGCTTCATCGGCGACCTGGGCGGCATACGCGACTTGACCGACCGCGCACGCGCCATTCGGTCCCGCATCTATCGCTGGACCAGCCTGCTGACCTGCGTGGGCCTGGCGCCGACCAAGACCCTGGCCAAGCTATGCAACCACGTCGCCAAGGACGCCGAACGCAAGCCGGGGAGTTACCCCGCAGAATTCGGGCAGGTATGTAACTGGGCGGAAATGACGGATGCCACACGCCAGGACATTCTCCGGCGCACCTCGGCAGGTGATGTCTGGGGCGTTGGCCGCAGGATCGCCAAGCAACTCGCGGAGCAGGGAATCATGACTGCATGGGATCTCACCCGCATACCCGCCATCCAAGCCAGGAACGAATGGAGCGTGGTACTCGAGCGCACGGTGCGTGAACTGCAGGGCATGAGCTGCATCAGCCTGGAGCAGGCGCCGGCGCCCAAAAAGCAGATTGCCTGCACCCGCAGCTTTGGACATTCGATCACTACGCTGCCGCCCTTGATTGAGGCCGTGAGCGAGTTTGCGACCCGCGCCGCAGAGAAACTGCGCCAGGGCCAGCAGCGCGCGGGCGCCTTGCAAGTCTTTGCCCATACCTCACCATTCCGACCAGGTCCCCGCTTCTACAAGTCAGCAACCATTCAGCTGCAGCCACCATCATCGGACACCAAGGTGCTGGTGGGCGCGGCGGTGGCGGGGCTACGTTCCATCTACGAACCGGGATATCAGCTAGCCAAGGTGGGCGTGATGCTGTTGGATCTGGGCTCGATGGCAGTGGAGCAGGGTCAATTGCTGTTTGATGCACCCTGTGGCACGCGTGACCAAAGTCCATTGATGGAGGTCCTCGATCGAATCAACGGCAGATGGGGTAAGGCCACGGTGCATGTCGGCAGCACTGGGGATGCGGAAAAAGTCGTGTCGAACTGGAGAATGAAACAGGAACGCCGGACACCGCGCTACACCACGGTGCTGGCCGAGGTCCCGATTGCCAGGGCTTGAAACCGAGGACAAAAAAATGTGGCGCGCAGCGATGACTGTTCTCTTTTAAGACTGTGGTCGAAGACCCCAGATACAGAGCTGTCGGAATTGACACCTGATGCTTCAAACATGGGCCTCTACAGGGATTAGCCGTCTGGCAGCCAATGCTTCAAGGAAGTTCTCGCTGAAAAATCGCATGACAGACGTGCCATTGCGTGTCTCTCGAAGCATCCCAGAAGCATCTACTTCCACACTCAGTGTGCCTTCACGGTTCTGGAACTTCTGACCAACCATATCTTGGGCTTTATGTGCCAGATGGTTTTGCAACTGACTCTCCATATGTTGCTCCTTTTTCTCTGTGGCCTTCCACGTGAAGTCCTGGCCCTTGAGTAAAAGCTTGCGCAAATAAGAGAACAACCCTCGGCCTTTGAGCGGTTCTAGGTACTGCTTGGTGGCCGTGACTACATCCGAGAGCTTTTGCTTGGATTGTTTAGCCATGCGCATCAGCAGTAGCACAGCAGATGCGGAAAGCCCGCCCTGCTGTGCGATCCAGGCCAGGTCAGACGGCAGGGTAAAACCGTTCACTCGGACGAAGTCACGCGCAGGTGCTGGTGACGCTGGCGCCACATGCTTTGCCTTTTTCAGCTGTGCTTCTGCCTCTGGCGTGAGCAGTAAAGCTTCCAGCAGTTTGAGGGTTGGAACCAGCGGGGAGCTTGAACCACGAAAACCAGCACGAGCCTTCTGTGCACGCTCAATTAGCCCATGCTCTTCTAGCCATCGGATGGCGCGGTGTACGGTCTCAACGCTTTTGCCCGACTCATCGGCCAGCGTGCTTCGACTGGCAACGACCGGGTTCTTGGGCGATCGCAGATTGATCTTTTTGATAATCCGAACGATGACGCGCAGGAACCCGTCGGGGAGTTCCTTGAACACGGGTAATTCATCCAGCGAAGCGATGGCTCTGGAGATACCAGAGGGGTAAACAGTAGGTAGAAAAGTCATTTTTAAGCGTTTTTGGACAAAGTTATCCACTTGACGCTTTTTCAGAAATTTCGCTAAAATCCAACCACTTGATCAAAAAACCAGAAATTAGAGCTTCTTGGGTTTTTCGATCAATCTTTGGGTTGTTCGATCTCTGCTGAAATATCGCGGCGTCAAGACTCCACAAAAACTCTCAAGGTTCCTAGGCCTTGGGAGTTTTTTTTTGGGCAGGTCTAGTTCCTGGCTAAGTCATGGTTTTTCCTTTTCTTCAGGCCAAAAACACCGAACCCCGCTCTAGGCGGGGTTCGGTGGGTTGATGATCGTCTTGCTTTCATTCGCATAGACACGCCAGAGGCATCTTTCTTGCCGGGTATGTGTATGCGGATGAATGGGCGCACTCATAGGGCTACCGTGGTAGCTGAGGTGGAGGTCCATAGTGTTTAGACGTCTAAACAGTGCTGGAGTGCTCACCAGCCGAGCCTTGCTGTTTAGGTGACCGCACACTGCCGAGCTTGATGCAGCTTCGGCCTGGCTGTTTAGACGTCTAAACAGTGCTGGAGTGCTTACCTGCCGAGCCTTGCTGTTTTGGCGGCCGCACTGTGCTGAGCTTGATGCAGCTTCGGCCTGGTTGTTTAGACGTCTAAACAGTTTCGAATATGAAGGTAGTTGGGCCTTGGTGTTTAGACGTCTAAACAGTGCTGGAGTGCTCACCAGCCGAGTCTTGTTGTTTGGACGATCGCACACTGCCGAGGCTGATGGGGCCTCGGAATGCGTGTTTAAACGTCTAAACGCTGGCAGCATTTATGCTTCTTTGTCTTCAAAGGAGCCGTACTTGGCTAGCAACTGCTCGAGCTCTAGTGCAAAAGACTCTCTTGCGGCGGCATCTGGAAGGTCAAGGCTCAGATCAAATTTGCTGCCCTTTTGGCGCAAAGTGCCATTGTTATAGCGAACCGTCTTGCCCATGGTCTTCTGAGGGGCTCGGCCAGAGCTGTTGATCAGGTTGGCACATTGGTCTACCAACCAACGCAGAGGGAGGTCCGTCGTGGAATAACTGGTTGCCAGGGCAATGACCTTGCTTTCCGAGCAATGCTGGATGACACGGCCGAGATGGTGAGCCGCAGTGGAGCCAAAACGCTTCGGATTGAGGCGAATAATTTTCAGCACTTCCTCAGGAAGCTTGGCGTAGGAGCGATAAAAGCTGAGTAGCGTTTTGGAAATCTTGGTTCGCCGCGCCACTTCACTTGGCGTCATTCCGTTCGCGTATTGTTTCTCGTAGAACATTGCGCGATCCAAGTCGCAATGCTGCTCGCGACTTTCGTTCTGCTCATAGCCCAGCCACGCTGCTTCTGCTGCGGAGATACCGTGGTGCACTTCCGCGAGAAGCCTGGGCAGCGCGTTATGCGCGATGCAGGCTTGTGTTCGCGTCCAGCCATCGGCGATCATGAAACGTCCCTGCACTTCGGGATGTTCAATGACGTGGATGGGATCACGCTGCCCATGCTTGCTTAAGCTGTCGGCGCGTTCCAACAGCATTTCTGGCGTGTAGACCTCGCGAGGTGCGTATGGATTCTCGTCAATCAGACCCGGCTCGATTGAGCGCAAATCGCGACCGTGGGAGGGTATTTCGCCGATGGGCGGTTCGCTTGCGACCGAGCTGTTCAGGTCGGCCTTCAAATTGTCGATGGTCGCGGGTTCCGTTGGGAT
Source organism: Pseudomonadota bacterium (assembly GCA_023622805.1). Taxonomy (GTDB): domain Bacteria; phylum Pseudomonadota; class Gammaproteobacteria; order Burkholderiales; family Burkholderiaceae_C; genus Comamonas; species Comamonas bellezanensis. The sequence continues at coordinate 7,236 of JAMNYN010000302.1, forward strand.
AAAGCGTCGAGCTGCGAGCAGACCCGAGACCTGAGGAAGTTTGCGGGCGGCGTTCATTTCTGCAGTCCAGGCAGCGTGATACCGAAAATCGGGATCAGTTGATTCACAAGGGAGAACACGGCGGAAGCACCAATGCTGCTTGGGTCTTTGATGACGAGGGGCAAGGTCTTGCTCTCGTCCTCGGTCGAAAACTGGCGACTGAATCCCGTTGTTTGCGGAATGATGCTTTCTATTAGCTGACTCTGGTAGTTGCTATATAGATAGCCCATGGACTCTGCAACATGCTTCAAAGTCGGATGGTACTTATTGATCACAATGCGTGTACCCACACGCTTGCGCGAAACCATCTCAATTTCATTCAGATTGGACGCCAGCGATTCGAGCGCCTCAATCGAGTAGCCGTCTGGCTCAACAACGGTGAGGATGTTCCCTGGAACATGGGCGGCGTAGGTGAAAGCCAGCGAAATTGGGGTTGTGCCTGGGGCCGTGTCCACAACGATGGCGTCGTAGTGCTTGGCCAAAAACTCTTGATTGCGCTCAAGGAAGAGTTCAACGCGAAGGTAGCTTCCCATGGCCGTCGCCAAACTTTGATCGCTTTCCGCCATCGAAATGTGTGCGGGCAAGAAATCGAACATGCCATCAGAAATGATGTGATGTAGGGCTTCGGGCAGATCCGAGTCGCGCACATTGTTCGTTCGCGTCAAAAGTTTTCCGATATGCAGAGCTTCTGAATTGATGCGAATTTTGAGCAAGATGGAGGCGGAGCGCTGGGGATCCGCGTCTATCAAGAGGGTCCGAAACCCGGCCATAGCCAATGCCGCTGCGGTGTTGACGCTCAACGAAGTCTTGCCAACTCCGCCTTTGGTCATGCGTGTCACGATGAGCGCCGGGAGCTGCTTGTTCTTGGCGATAGCTTTCTGCTGCTCTTCCGGGCCCAAACCAGCGAGCCGATACCGAATGCTGCGCAAGTCTGTTGGGGTGTACTTCATGTGATGCTGGCCACGAGGTTTTTCCCGTCCAGACAACTCCAGCAGTCGCTTGCTGGAGAACTCCTTGCCAAGCAATGCCAGGGCAACGGCGGTTTTGAACTCGATATCCAGGGTCATATGGCTTGGCACTACAAAAATGATGCGAAATGCTGCATCAGCAACAACACGGAAGGGAGTTTAAGTTGCGAAATGCTCAGGCGCAAGTTATTTCTGCCTATAGGTGGATAAAACTTTCATCTGGATTTCACGGATGTCTAGTTCCATGGAGCATGTGAGCAATCCAAGCGAATGCAGAACACTTGCTTAGTGTTGCACTCTCATGCCGTCAGCTTTAGTGAATAAATTAATGAATTGACATTACATGAATTCATGTAAGCTAGATACAGGCAAGAGAGTGGCCGAGTGTCGCTAGCAGACGAAGCACTGCTTCGTGTACTTTTAAGACAGGGATAGGGCGGGGGTCTCCGAGCGCCCCCACAGACGAATCCAGCGAGTTCTCTGTGCGGACTGACAGCGCCCGACCATCCAGGCTCATCCCCGATTCGCCAATTTTTCAATGAATGGATAGTTTTCAGCAAACGCTGAAAAAGCCATAAAAGTGAAAGTGAATCCACCTCAACAAAAAATGTGTTAGTTTCAGCAGATGCTGAAAGATGCAATTTTAATGAAACATGCGGAGATCCATGCTGGTGAGGTCTTGCGCAGCATGCTTGAAAACATTCCCATTCTTCAGGTCGAGAGTATCGAGACCGAGGCTGTATCCAGCGATTGGGCGCCGGACTTGATCGTCCGGCTGCATGTGCACGGACGCCCGCACCTTCTCATCTGCGAGTACAAATCTAACGGCCAGCCCCGATATGCCCGGTCCGCAGTACTGGAACTGAGGAACTACGTCGCGCACCAAGCCCCTCAAGCGACGCCCATCTTCATTGCCCCTTACCTCTCACCTGCGGTGAGGCAGATGTGCAAAGAGAACGGCGTCGGCTATCTGGACCTGGAGGGCAACGCAAGCATCACTTTCGACAGTGTTTTCATCGAACGCGAGGTCGCGGACAAACCAGCCGCTGTGCAACGCGAACTCAAATCGCTGTTCAGCCCCAAGTCTGCACAGGTGCTGCGCGCCATGCTGCGCGAGCCCGGTAAAGCATGGCGCGTCACAGAGCTCTCCGAAATCTCCAGGGTCAGTTTGGGACACGTCAGCAATGTGCGTACCGGTTTGATTGACCGGGAATGGGCGCGCACCACAGACGACGGCCTGATGCTCTCAGAACCAGATGCACTGCTTGATGCATGGCGAGACTGCTACAGCGCACCGCCAGGCGAGCGGATGCGCTTTTACACGCCTCTGCATGGCAGCGCGCTTGAAGATGCGGCGCGGCGCGCATGTAGCACCGAGGATAGTCCCGGACATGCTGCCTTCGCATCGTTCTCAGCTGCGCATTGGCTCGCTCCGTATGGGCGCACCGGCACGCACTACTTCTTCGCCGACAAGGATGGCCTTCGCAAGCTACAGGAAGCACTGAAGCTCGCACCAGTTGCGAAGGGCGAGAACATAGTTGTCATTGTGCCAAAGGACTTGGAACTACTGGCCGACACAATCGAACCGGCGCCTGGCGCGGTCTGCACGAGTCCGGTTCAGACCTATCTTGACTTATCCATTGCCGGCGAACGCGGTGCTGAAGCCGCCGAGTACTTACGCAGAGAAAGGCTTTCGTGGCCCAAATAACCCCCCCGCAGGAACCACAGTCTGCCGCAGAATACGGCGACCGCACGACCGCAGCAGTGAAATCCGTGCTGATCGAGATGGGGCAGATTCTTGGAAGTTTCCAGGGCAAATTTGCCATCATCGGCGGCGCGGTTCCTTGGCTGCTGCTGGCCAGCGAAGACATGCCACACGTCGGTACGCTCGATGTGGACATTGGACTGGATGCAGAAGCACTCGGAGACGGCGAGTATGCAACGTTGATCGGCGCGCTCCAAGCCCACGGATACGCCCAGCGTGCTGAACTTAGGCGATTCCAACTGGTGCGCAAGGTTGCCGTGCAAGATGGTGGCGAAGCGATCGACATCGTGGTCGATTTCCTGATGCCGCGCGACGCGGAAATCATCAAGAACGATCCGCCCTTGATCAACGACTTCGCTGTGCAGCGCGCGCACGGTGCCGACCTGGCAATGCGGTTTTACCAACTGGTAGCGGTGGCCGGACCGATGCCGAACGGAGGGACAAACCGCGTGGAGATTGCGGTGTGTTCGATCCCCGCGTTATTGGCAATGAAAGGCCATGCGCTGGCAGGTCGCTATAAACAGAAAGACGCCTACGACATCTACTACTGCGTGAGGAACTATCCCGGGGGCATTGATGCTCTGGCACAGGAGTGCCTGCCACTTCTAGGACATCCCAGCGGCGAACGTGGCTTCCAACACATCGCCGACAAGTTCGATACCTTGCAGGGGCATGCTCCCACCTGTGTGAGGCGTTTCGTCGCAGACACCCAGGCGCTGGGTGATCGCACGCCTGAGCAGTGGCAGCAGGACGCATTCGGACAGGTCGACGCGCTGCTGCGCGCAATGGGGCTGCGGGGTTGAGCTTCGCTTTCATGTCATGGATTACGCGCAACTTCGCAATCTTTTGGAGCCCCTGGTAACTGATCTGAAGGATGCGGGCCCCGACACGATGCTGCCCAAGCTTTGCGAGGAACTGAGCATGCCGGCGCCTGCCGTCGATGGCTCCAAGCGCGAACGCATGATGGCCAGCTTCAACGCGCTCGCAGACACGGACTTGCCCAAGGTTGCCCCCAAGTTGCTGATGCGCCACCCGCCCAGCGCCACCACCCGCAACCAGATTCAAGACATCCTCTGGAGCGGAAGTGTGTGCCCGCCCATTCCTAAGCGGTACCGGCGCGAGGTCGCGCGGCGGATAAATAACGAAGAGCTATACGGGGATGCCCGCAGGTTCGACGAGATGCTAGAGCGGCTGTGGATCTTGGATGCTGATGATTGGATGCTCCTGCCGGGCGGAAAGCCCACAGGACTGCGCGCTGATATCCAACAGCATGTCCATCACCATCCGGAAGACTGGCCAGCCGAAGTACTGTTCGACAAGCTGGGTGCGTATGAAGCCTCTGATCGTTGCTTCGCGCTGTTTCTTGAAAATCTTGCTTCCGCCGATATATGTCAACGGCGATTTAAAACTGATACAGAAGGGCTGACGCGCTTTCCTCGCATGGACTCGACCCGCTTGGCCGCCTCCGTGGCGTAGGTCGTCACGATGCGATACACGCCGAATCGCGTCATCGGCTCACCGGTTCGCCCGCGGAACACCTGATCGTCAGAACCCTTTCCGGCGATGAGCGATCGCAACGCAGCTACCGTGACGGGCCACAGAGGACAAACTCGCCACTTGTTGCCCTTGCCGAGAATGCGCACAGACGGCGACGTGCCCAGGTGAAGATTGCTCACCCGCAGGGACGCCGCCTCGTCGGCGCGGGCGCCACTGTTGTAGAGAAAGAGCAGCAGCGCGTGATCGCGCGAACCCAGGCTCGTGCGGCGATCCGGAGCACGCAGCAGTGCCTCCACTTCGGGCTTGTCGAGGTAGCCGATGACCGTCTTGGCGGCCATTCTTGAATGGGACCAAACGCACCGGCGAGCACCAGTCCAGATGCTCAGGCGAACGCATCCCGACGAAGCGGGCCAGCGAGTGGATGGTGCCCAGGCGCTGGTTGCGCGTGACGACGCCGCAGCCACGCTCGCGTTCGATGTGATCGAGGAACGCCCGCACCCTGTCTGCCGAAACATCATGCACCGCCAGGCACTCGATCGGTATTCGCTGGCGCCCAAGGCGTCATCAAGTCTTAACGCATCGGTAACGCTAGGCGCTTCGATTGCCCCGCACCGCCAGCGCCCTCCGTGCGGCGTTGTGCTCTCGCGCTCCCGTCTACCATCACACGCAATGGCCTTTGAATTGGAAACTGCCCCATGCACCCTGATGACCTTGAAACGCTCAGCACCCAACGCATTTGCAGCGACTGCGTTGCCGAAACGTTCCTCTCCGCATTGATCAAAAAAGACGGCAGCCCCGAGCATTGCGCGTACTGCGGCGAGGAAGCCGCCAGGACCTTGGGCATCGGTGACATGGCTGACGTAGTAGAGACAGCGTTTAATGGCCACATGGTTCGCACCGGCACCGAACCGCCGGAGTCCGAGCGCGCGCTGTATGCCGACCGCGAGTTGAATCTCAGCTGGTACCGGGAGGGCCAGGAGACGGCCGAAGCCATCGAGGACACGGCGTCAATCCCCAGTACAGCGGCCAGAGATATTCAAGCCATCCTGGAAGACCGTCACGACGACGTCGAAATGGCCCGAATGGGGGCGGAGACGGAGTTTGCAGCAGATGCCTGCTACGAAGAGAAGAAAACCGACGCGCGAGAGTGGCATTGGGCCTGGTCGTCGTTCGAGTACACGCTGCAGACGGAAGCCCGGTTCTTCAACAGGGCAGGTTCGGCGTTGCTGGCCCGCGTCTTTGGCGCCATCGATCAGTTGCGAACGAAACCAAGGCACCCTGTGATCGTTTTTTCGGGGCCGCAGCACCGGATCAACCACCTCTTCCGTGCACGCGTTTTCCAGTCAGACGCCAAGCTGGAAGAGGCTCTGTGCCGGCCAGATTTGCACATCGGTGCCCCACCCGCCAGGCTGTCCAATGCCGGACGGATGAACGCTAAAGGAATATCGGTGTTCTATGGTGCCACGAACAACGCTAGCGCGCTGGCAGAAGTCAGGCCGCCGGTCGGCAGCAAAGTGGCCGTCGCAAAATTCGAGATCATCCGGCCGCTGCGGCTGCTGGACTTGACCGCGCTCGAACATGCACGGGATGGCGGGAGCATCTTCGATCCCACCTTGAAGGATCGGATGGAGCGTGTCGCGTTCCTGCAGACGCTGAGCGAAAGATTGACCCGCCCCGTGATGCCGGACGACGAGGCGTTCGACTACCTGATCACGCAGGCCATCGCCGACTTCCTGGCCACGCAGAACGAACCGCGCCTGGACGGAATCATCTTCGCCTCGGCGCAATCGAGGACAGGGCGCAACGTGGTCTTGTTCCACGCTGCGGCGCTGGTCGCGCCGATAGAGCTTCCTCATGGGACGACGATTTCAAGCAGATCAATGGACTACGACGATGATCGAAGCTCGCCAGACTACCGGGTTTGGGAGCAAACGCCGCCAGCGCCAGAGCTGCAAGAAAGCGATGCGAATGATCCTTTCGCTTTTGTCCCGTCGACACCCTACAGCTCAACCGAAGCAGGCCGCGAGCCAACGCTGCAGATCGATCCCTCGTCTGTCGAGGTGCACCACATCGAATCAGTCCAGGTACGCAGCACGGCCTTCTCGGTGCGACGAGTCCGGCATCCCCAGCTCGTTCAGCCACACAAAACAGCGCCGGTCAGCACGAGCGACCTCGCCAAGTTGCAGGCCTCCCTCTAGGAGGCGCCAGCTCAGGCAACGCCATGGCGTGCCAGCAAGCGGTCGAAGAAATCGGCCACGGTGTGCTGGGCTTGCGGGCCGATCTTGCGTTGCAGCAGGTCCACGTCCATGAACTCGTAGCCTCCGAACCGGTACACCTCGTACCCCGCTAAGCGCAGGCGCCGATCTTCCGCAACCGTCTCCGCGTAACGCTGGGCACTGGCCACGAAACGGTCTGGTGACTGAGGGTCTTCGGTGCCGTAGTGGTGTCGGCCATCGATCTCGATGACGATGCGCACGCCCTGCTCCAACATCATCAGAAAATCCATTCGCTGGCGCGCCAAGACCTGCTCGTCGCCCCGCTGGCGACGCGTATAGGGATCGTAGTGGAGGTAGACCTGGGGGATTAGTGCTGGCAGGCGATCTCCGAGCTTTGCGCCATAACGCTCGTAGTACCCCTGGAACAGCGCCAATTCGCCTGGCGACTGGGCCCCGACCACCGCCTGGCGAAGACGCCTGAACAGCTGCTCCTTCGCACTCTCGGCCGACTCGATGCCGTGCAGTTCAGCATACCAATTCCGCAGATCCTTCCAGAGCAGCTGTCCCGAGCTGGGCAAAAGCCGGTCGAAGACAAGCACCTTGTCAGCGTGCTTGACGATCTCCACGTCGTTGTTGACCGCATCGCGAAAGACCAGCTCTGGCTTCATTCCGATGGAGGCAAAAATCAGATTCTTCATGGATCCGGCCACGCCGGTCTGCACCCGCGCCACGCCGTAGAGGGCGTATCCGGACTGCGTGTCCGTTTGCCGAACGACAAACCCGTCGCGACGCAGCGCAGTGCTGATGGCTGCGGCCAGTTCTGTCTGCTCGGCGTCACGGCGCACCACGGGATGAAGCAGCTTGGCCAGGAGTGAGAAGAAGCGCGTCTGGCTGCATGTCAGCACGCCGCACTCCATCAACAACTCCTCGTGGGACCAGTCGGTCTCGTTGTGGACGTAGTGCTGCAGGATCCTGCCCTGCAAGGTGTGACGGCTAGGCCGGACCCCAGGGCCATCCTGGATGGCCTCCGTCCCGAACACCTCGCTCAGGGATTCGATCAGCGGCAATTCCCCGAACAGGGTTGGCAGCCGGTCAATCACCTTCAGCACATTGCGACGGACCAACTCGCTCACGCGGTGCTCGCCTTGAACGGTCATTTCGGACACAGTGTCGGCCAGATCCTCCGATCCGTACTCGATGAGCACCCGTTGGGCAAGGTCAAGCAGCTCCACTTCGCGCCAGGTGAGGATCCGCTTGCGGACGTACATTCGCTTGCTGCGAAAGGCCTCCTGCTCATCGTCGGCCTGCACAGCCGACTGGATCCCGAGGCGGACACAGGCCGCGGGAACCTCATGCGCCTTCACTTGCGCGATCGCCAACGCGATCTGCTCGCGCAGGGTGTCCAAAGGCACGGCGAGAGCGGTCCGGATCTCAGGCATCACGACGCACTCTCCATCGCCAGAGTCCGGATCCCCCCATCAGTACGCTCCCAACTCGCCGCGCGAGCGCTTAATGTCCAGGTAGCCCTGCTGGGCTTGCGCATCATCCGCGGCGTAGGCGACGTCGACTTCCGCGCCCCCATTGCGCCCGTCCAGGCCAGGCAACACCAACAGTTGCTCCAGCAATGAACCCATGCCAGAAGCTGGCGCGACGAAGGGTCGCAAGTAGACATCCAGCGGCTGGTGCTGCGGCGTGAGCAATTCGGTCGTGAGGGCCTGCAGGTAAGCACTTTTACGCGTGGCCGCCCAGTTGATCGAGATGCCCGCACGATGGCAAAGCTCCGAGTGCACCAAGAGCATGGTGCGACCATTGCCATCCAGAAATGGATGGCCCCACGCAAAGGCGCCCATCACCTTGCCTGGTTGCATGCGCATGGTCTGCGTATC
>JAMNYN010000058.1 GCA_023622805.1 Pseudomonadota bacterium
ATCCGGGGGTCAGGCATGACAACACACTCCATAGACAATTTCATCCCATTGTCATCCTCTGCATGGAGTGCGCGGGTCAGTGAGGCCGACGCCAGGACGTAGGACAAGAGACAACGCAGGTCTGCTCATCCCCACCCCACCGCCGGTCAATGCTCTTCGCTGACGTCCAGACCCAGCTCCTGGATCTTGCGGGTGATGGTGTTGCGCCCTATGCCCAGGCGTTGCGCGGCCTCCATGCGGCGGCCGTGGGTGACCAGCAAGGCCGTGCGGATCAGGTGCGACTCGAAACGGCGGCTGAGCACGTCCCAGACATCGGTCTGGCCGCTTTCGAGCAGTGCGCGTGCCTGGACGTTCAGCAACGGCTCCCAGGTGAGCATTGCCGCCCCCACCAGCAATTCATCAGCGCTGGAAGCGGCCTGCGGCGCCACCCCGTCTGCCGCTGCCGGCTGCGCCGCCGTCTCGTCGGCCCCGCTGTCGATGCTCACCACCGGGCGGACCGCCTCCGCCGCCGGCACCACGCTGCTGGTCGCCATGCCGGGCTGCTCCTGCAGCACTTCGGGCGGCAGGTCCTTCACGGAAATCTGCTGCGCCGGCGCCATCACCGTCAGCCAGTGGCAAATGTTCTCCAGCTGGCGCACATTGCCGGGAAAGGAAAACTCCTCCAGCCGCTGCAAGGCCGACTCGGCGATGCGTTTGGGCTCCACGCCCAGTTGGCGCGCGCTTTGCTGCAGAAAGTGGCGCGCCAGCATGGACACGTCTTCCTTGCGCTCGCGCAAGGCCGGCAGGCGCAGGCGGATCACGTTCAGGCGGTGGAACAAATCCTCGCGGAAGGCGCCCGCGCGCACGCGCAGCTCCAGATCCTGGTGGGTCGCGGCGATCACCCGCACTTTCGACTTCACCGGCGCATGGCCGCCCACGCGGTAGAAATGCCCGTCGGACAGCACGCGCAGCAACCGGGTCTGCAGGTCAAACGGCATGTCGCCGATTTCATCGAGAAACAGGGTGCCGCCATCGGCCTGCTCGAAGCGTCCGCGGCGCTGGGTCTGGGCACCGGTGAACGCGCCGCGCTCGTGGCCGAACAGCTCGCTTTCCAGCAAGTCCTTGGGGATGGCCGCGGTGTTGATGGCCACGAACGGGCCGCCCGACACCGGCGAATGCTTGTGCAGCGCACGCGCCACCAGTTCCTTGCCCGAGCCCGACTCGCCTGTGATCAGCACCGTGACCTGGCTTTGACTCAGCCGGCCGATGGCGCGAAAAACGTCCTGCATGGCCGGCGCCTGGCCCAGCATTTCGGCCTGCAGGGGCTGTTGCTCTTCAATGATTTCCTCGCGCTGGCTTTCCTCGACGGCGCGGCGGATCAACTCCACCGCCTTGGGCAGGTCGAAAGGCTTGGCCAGGTATTCGAAAGCGCCGCGCTGAAAGGCCGAAACGGCGCTGTCCAGATCGGAGTAGGCCGTCATGATGATCACCGGCAAACCGGGCTGCTGGGCGCGCACCTGCTCCAGCAGTTGCAGGCCCGAGCCCCCGGGCATGCGGATGTCGCTGATCAGCACCTGCGGCGGCAGGCGCGCGGCATCGCTGGCATCGGCGTCGGCCAGGGCATCGAGCACTTCGCGCGGATGGGTAAAGCTGCGCGTAGGCAGGTTCTCCCTGGCCAACGCTTTCTCCAGAACGAAGCGGATCGAGGGGTCGTCATCTACTATCCAGATCGGCTTCATACTTTGCTTGCTTCCTTGCGTTTAGGGTGTATCCAGGACCTCAGGGCAGAGGGATGAGAATGCGGAAATCCGTGCACCCGGGCTGGCTGTCGCATTCGATCAAGCCATCGTGTCGCTGCACAAAAGTCTGGGCCAATGTCAGCCCCAAACCCGATCCCCCATCCCGTCCAGATACCAAGGGATAGAAAATCCGCTCCCTGATGGCCTCTGGCACGCCTGGTCCGTTGTCAATCACATGCAATTCCAATGCCAGGCGGTAGCGTTGCTTGCCAAAAGTCACCTGGCGCGCGACGCGGGTGCGCAAAGTGATGCAGGCATCGCCTTGCGCCATGCGCGCCGACAGCGCCTGCGCGGCGTTCTGCACGATGTTGAGCACCGCCTGGATCAGCTGCGCCCGGTCGCCGCGAAACTCGGGAATCGAGGTGTCGTAGTCGCGCTGCACGCTCAGGCCTTGCGGATACTCGACCAGCACCAGCGAGCGCACTCGCTCGCAGACTTCGTGGATATTGACATCACCCACCAGGTGCGGATGGCGGTGGGGTGCGAGCAGGCGGTCGACCAGGCTTTGCAGCCGGTCGGCCTCGTGCACGATCACCTGGGTGTATTCGCGCATCTCGGGGCTGTCGAGGTCCATTTCCAGCAGTTGCGCCGCGCCGCGGATGCCGCCCAGCGGGTTCTTGATCTCATGGGCCAGATTGCGGATCAGCTCTTTGTGGGCCTGGGTCTGCTCCAGCAGCCGCTCTTCGCGGTCCTGGCGCACCTGTTGCTCCAGCGGCGACATCTCCAGCAGCACATGGCCCGTGCCTTCGGTGATGGACACGATCACCTGCACCGGCAAGGCCTCCCTGGCCTGGCGGCGCAGGCTGGCCTCATAGCGCAGGGCCGCGAAGTCCTGTCCGCGGGCACCGGCCATGGCCTTGCGCAGCAGCGCCGGATCGACAAAATGCTCGGAGAAATCGCTGCCTTCGAGCATGCGGCGCGACAGCCCCAAGGCGTTTTCCAGCGCCGCATTGGCAAACAGCGCGGCCCCGTCCATGTTGAGCACCGCCGTCAGCGTGCACAGCGAATCAAAGGCATCGTAGGCGCTCTCAGGGCGCCGGCGTTCAGTCGAAAGGGACATGCACCGTCTTCAGTTGCTGGGCGCATCACTGGATGCTGCCGGCAGGCGGGCGATTTCGCGGCGCAGGCCGGCAATATCGCTGGTGACACGCGCGATCTGGGCCTTGAGCTCGGCCGTGCGCTCGATGTAGCCCTGGGGGTTGCGCAGCTCCAGCGCCGAGCGCTGGGGCGTGCCATTGTTGTATTCGAGCTCCAACTGCGCCAGACGCTCCTGCGATTTGGCCAATTCGTCCTGCAGGATGGCGCGCGCATCCGAATCCCGCACCCGCTGGGCGCTGCTGGCGGCAGGCGCGTTGGCGCGCGGGGCCGCGGCCGCAGGCGCGGGCGTGGCCGCAGGAAGCGCTCCGCCGTGGATCACGGTCACATGACCACCTTCCACGGGCTTGCAGCCGCGCTCCTTGGCCT
>JAMNYN010000085.1 GCA_023622805.1 Pseudomonadota bacterium
GGTCACGCAGCTGACCCAGTCCATCGAATACCGCTTTGACGTGGAAGGCCGCGCGCAATGAATGCTTTCACCGCGCCGGCCGCCGGCCAGCCCTACATCGTCGTCGAGCATGTCTGCAAATCCTTCGGCCACCAGCCCGTGCTGCGCGACGTCTCGACACAGTTCTGCACCGGCGAAGTCAGCGTCATCATCGGCGCTTCGGGCTCGGGCAAATCCACGCTGCTGCGCGCCATCAACCGGCTGGAGCCCCATGACAGCGGCACCATCACCATCGCCGGCGTGCCCGTGGGCGACAACGAGGCCACGCTGCAGCGCCAGCGCACCGACGTCGGCATGGTGTTCCAGCAGTTCAACCTGTTCAGCCACATGACGGTGCTCGACAACCTGACGCTGGCGCCGCGGCGCATCCACAAGACAGCGCGCCCCCAGGCCAACGACCAGGCCATGGCCCTGCTGCGCCGCGTGGGCCTGGAGGAACATGCCCACAAGTACCCCTGGCAGCTGTCGGGCGGCCAGCAGCAGCGCGTGGCGATTGCGCGCGCGCTGGCCATGAACCCCAAGGTGATGCTGTTTGACGAGCCGACGTCGGCGCTCGATCCGGAAATGGTGCAGGAAGTGCTGGACGTGATGCGCCAGCTCGCGTGCGCGGGCATGACCATGGTGATCGTCACCCACGAAATGGGCTTTGCGCGCGAAGTCGCCGACCGCGTGCTGTTCTTCGACCAGGGCCGCATCGCCCATGAAGCCCCGCCGGCCGAATTCTTCGGCCAGCCGGCCAATGAGCGCATACGCGCCTTCATCGGCCGCCTGGGCGGGGACTAGGCTCAGTCGTCAGGAATCCACGCGGCGTTCGAAGCCGGGCTCGGCGGGTCGATCACCGGCGCGGCCTGAGCTGCGGGCAGCGTCGTCTTTGGCGCGGTCGCCGATGCAAAGGGATCGGGCAGTATCTTGCGCGGCAGGCCTTCGAGGTTCACGCTTTCCGCGGGCATGACGATGTCGCTGGCGCGGCGCGGCTGGCCGATGGGACGGCCCGACTGGCCGGAGCGCACGGCGGCAATGTCTTCCTCGCTGGGGTACTGGCCCAGCAACCAGTAGTCAAACACCCGGCGGGCGATGGGCCCCGCGGCCACCGCGCCAAAGCCTGCGTTCTCGACGATCAGCGCCAGGGCAATCGTCGGGTTTTCGGCCGGCGCGTAGGCCATGTACAGCGAATGGTCGCGCTGGTATTCGGTCAGCCGCGAAGCATTGTATTTTTCCTTCTGGCCCACGCTCACCGCCTGGGCCGTGCCGGTCTTGCCGGCCGACGTATAGGGCGCACCCGCGAAAATGCCCCGCGCCGTGCCTTCGACCGTGACGGCCGCCACGGCCCGGCGCACGGCCTCGACGTTCTCGGGCCGGTAGCCCATGTTGATGCCCGCGGGCTGGGGCAGTTGCTGGTAGCGCCGCGTCAGCGCATCGACCTTGCCCACGCCCAGGTGCGGCTGGTGCTTGACGCCGCTGTTGGCCAGCGTGGCCATGGCGTGCGTGAGCTGCAGCAGGGTGAAGTTGTTGTAACCCTGGCCGATGCCCAGGGAAATGGTTTCGCCCGCATACCATTTCTTCTGCTCGGGGCGCTTGTAGGTGTTGCGCTTCCATTCCTGGCTGGGCAGCACACCGCGCACTTCGCCGCGCACATCCAGGCCCGTGATCTGGCCGAAGCCCAGGGGCTTCATGAAATCGTGCATGGCATCGACGCCCATGTCGTTGGCCAACTGGTAGAAATAGACGTTGCTCGACTTGACGATGGCGCGGTGCATGTCCACCGGGCCGTTGGGGTGGCCGCTGCGGAAGGTATGGCCGCCGAAAGTCCAGCTGCCATTGTCCTGGACGATGGTGCTGGTCTTGCGCTTGCCCAGCTCCAGCGCGCCCAGCGCCATGAAAGGCTTGTAGGTCGAGCCCGGCGGGTAGGTGCCGCGCAGCGCGCGGTTGAGCATGGGCCGGTCCAGGGACTCATTGAGATGGGCCCAGCTTTCCTGGTCGATGCCGTCGACGAACAGGTTCAGATCGAAGGTCGGACGGCTGACCATGGCCAGCACTTCGCCGTTGCGCGGATCGATGGCCACCAGCGCTCCGCGGCGCTTGCCGTAGAGCTCTTCGATCATGCGCTGCAAGCGGATATCCAGCGACAGCACCAGGCTGTCGCCGGGCGTGGCGGCGCGGCTGCCGAGCTTGCGCACCGCGTAGCCGCCGGCCGAAGTCTCGAGCTGCTCCCAGCCTGTCTGGCCGTGCAAGTCCTTCTCGTAGCTTTGCTCTATGCCCAGCTTGCCGATGACGTCGGTGCCGCGGTAGTTGGCGGCGTCCTCGGAATCGTCGATCTGCTCTTTCTCGCGCTGGTTGATCCGGCCGATGTAGCCGATCACATGACTGGCCGCGTCTTCCAGCGGATAGGTGCGAAACAGCCGGGCCTTGATGTCCACGCCCGGAAAACGGTAACGCTGGGCCGCGAAACGCGCGACTTCCTCTTCGCTCAGCCGCGTGCGAATGGGCAGGGACTCGAAATTCTTGGAGTCATCGACCAGGCGCTTGAATTTGCGCCGGTCGCGCGGCGTGATTTCCACCAGGGTGGAGAGTTCGTCGATGGTGGCTTCGAGGTCGGGAATCTTGGAGCGGGTGAGTTCCAGCGTATAGGCCGAGTAATTGGTCGCCAGCACCACGCCGTTGCGGTCCAGGATCTGGCCGCGGTTGGGCACGATGGGCACCACCGCCGTGCGGTTGCTTTCGGCGCGCTCGGCCAGGTCTTCATGGCGCACCACCTGCAGCACCACCAGCCGCCAGACCAGCACGGCAAACGCCAGAAACACCACGGCTGCGACCACCAGCACCCGCAGCCGAAAGCGCGACAGCGCGGCTTCCGTGTCGAGGACTTCCATCATGCGGCAGCCCTCCGGCCGCGCCGCGCGCAATTCAGTTCAAGACGGGCCGACATGGGCAACACACTCACAGGGGCCGATTTTCGTCGGAGTCCGGCGCGCGCCGTTGCGGCGCCAGCAGCAGCCCGCTGATCAGCGGCCACAACAAGGTTTCTATCACCGGAGCGATCAACATGCCCCAGCCAGGGAAGACGCCGCCGCTGGCCAGCCGCACCAGCAAGGACACGGCATGGGCGATGAAGAACAAGGGCAGCATCTGCAAGGCCTGTACCGGCGTGCTGAACCACAGCAGGCGTCGGCTGGCCGTCAAGGCGGCGAACATCAACAACGAATAGGCCAGGGCATGCTGGCCCAGCAGCGCGCTGTGCTGCACGTCCATGCACAGGCCCAGCACGAAGGCCAGGCCCAGACCCATGCGCTGCGGCTGGTGCACGCCCCAGAAAGCCAGCAGCAGCATCAGCAGGTCGGGCATCCAGACCACGCGGCCCAGCGGCAACAGATTCAAGGCCAGTGCCGCCATCAGGCTCACGCCCATGAACACCGGATTGACCGGCAATAACAGCGGTTGGCCGCGCGGCATGATCATCGCGGGCTCTCCTTGCGTGGGCTGGCGGCCGGCGCGGCGGCCGGTCTGGGGGTTTTTTCGGCGGGCCTGGCGGGGACCTTGGCTGCGGCGGCAGGCGCCTTGGCCGCGGCGACGGGAGCCGCCGGTGGTGGCGGCTCTTCGACAGCCAGAAGATTCAGCGGCGTCAGCACGATCACATGGCGGGCCTGCTGGACCTTGGCCATGGGCTCGCAATAAATGCGGGCAAACGCCGAATCGGCGCGGCGCTCTACGCGCAGCACCTTGGCCACGGGCATGCCCGGAGGATAAACCCCGTCCACGCCGCTGGTGGTCAGCACGTCGCCGGGCTCCACGTCCGCGTTGCTGGGCATGAAGCGCAGTTCCATGCTGCCGCCTCCGCCGGGCGCGGGATCGCCATAGGCCACGCTGCGCGCGCCGGTGCGCGGGTTGAACACGGGAATCACCTGGTCACGGTCGATCAACAGGGTGACTTCGCTGCGCAGCGGATAGACCCGCGTCACCTGGCCCAGCACGCCGTGGGCGTCGAGCACCGGCGAGCCCAGCGCAATCTGCGAAGTCTGGCCGCGGTCGATCACCACGCGGCGGGTATAGGGGTCGGGCGTGTCGAAAATCACTTCGGCCGCCTGGCCCGGGCTGGTCAGGTGCTCGCGCAACGCCAGCAGGGCGCGCAAATGGCCGTTTTCCTGCAGCAGCTCGTCCGACAGATTGGCGCGCTGCGACATCTTCACCAGCCGCAGGTCGGCCTCGCGGGCCTGGGCCTGGGCCTGTTCCAACGACTGCAGATAATTCGCGCCTTCATTGGTCAGCGCCACGGGCTGGATCATCAGCCACTGCACCGGGTACAGCACGCTGGCCACGACCTGGCGCACCGGCTCGGTGATCTTGAAGCGCGCGTCGGCCACCATCAGAAACAGCGCCAAAGCGCTGTAGAAGGCCAGTTGCGACAGCGCCGACGGTCCCTGTCTAAAGAGGGACGGTACGCGCCGGTCCAGAGTTCCCAAAGGCATCAGGCGAGCCCCATCGCTGCATGCGCCGCATGCAGTGATTCATCTTGCACAGGCATGTGTTTCACTTCTCGCCCCTCACCGCAGTCCGTAGCGCCTGGCGCTCACTCGCTGGTGAAAATGCTGCCTTGACGGTCCAGGGTTTCGAGCGCCATGCCGCAGCCGCGCACCACGCAGGTCAGCGGCTCTTCCGCCACCAGCACGGGCAGGCCGGTTTCCTCGGCCAGCAAACGGTCGAGGTCACGCAGCAAGGCGCCACCACCGGTGAGCATCATGCCGCGCTCGGCGATGTCGGCGCCCAGTTCAGGCGGCGTCTGCTCCAGCGCGTTATTCACGGCCGAGACGATCTGGTTGAGCGGTTCGGTCAGGGCTTCGAGGACTTCGTTGCTCGAGATCGTGAAGCTGCGGGGCACGCCTTCGGACAGATTGCGGCCCTTGACTTCGATTTCGCGCACTTCGGAGCCTGGGAAGGCCGAGCCGATCTGCTTCTTGATCAGTTCCGCCGTGGGCTCGCCGATCAACATGCCGTAGTTGCGGCGGATGTAGCTGATGATGCTTTCGTCGAACTTGTCGCCGCCCACACGCACCGAGCCCTTGTAGACCATGCCGCCCAGCGAGATCACGCCGACTTCGGTCGTGCCGCCGCCGATGTCGACCACCATGGAGCCCGAGGCCTCCGACACCGGCAGACCGGCGCCGATGCCCGCGGCCATGGGTTCTTCGATCAGGTGCACGGTGCGCGCACCGGCAGCTTCGGCCGCATCCTTGATGGCGCGGCGTTCGACCTGGGTCGAACCGCAGGGCACGCAGATGATGATGCGCGGGCTGGGCGAGAACAGCGTCCGCGGGTGCACCATCTTGATGAACTGCTTGATCATCTGCTCGGTGATGACGAAGTCGGCGATCACGCCGTCCTTCATCGGGCGGATGGCTTCGATATTGCCGGGCACCTTGCCCAGCATGGCCTTGGCCTCGCGGCCCACGGCTTGAATCACCTTCTTGCCATGGGGGCCACCTTCGTGGCGAATGGCAACTACGGAGGGTTCGTCCAGGACAATGCCTTTGTCGCGGGCGAAAATGAGGGTATTTGCTGTGCCAAGATCAATGGCCAGGTCGGTGGAGAAGTACCGACGAAAAGCTCCGAACATTCAAGGTCCTCTCAGGCACGGCATGCACGTCGGCCGACCGTCGCCAGGTATTCAGGGGGGGGAGGGAGTGTAAATTGGCTCAATGCCGCAAATACTGCTCCAAAAGATGGTATTGCGGCAAAGCCGAGATAATACCGTATCCCCTGTGAATAACGTCTCCCCATCCGACCCCAATCACAGCTTTACATCTGGTTTCCCCCCAAAAAAAACCTATGGCACTGACCTCTCTCGACATCGAGCGCATCGCCAACCTGGCGCGGCTCGAACTATCTCTCCCTGAAAGTGAGCGCATGCTCGCGCAACTGAACGGTTTTTTCGGCATCGTCGAGAAAATGCAGGCTGTGGATACTTCGGGAATCACACCCCTGGCCCACCCCGTGGCCGCCATCCAGGACATCCAGTTGCGCCTGCGCGAGGACATCGCCAGCGAGCCGAATAACCGCGAAGCCAACCAGTTCAATGCACCCGCCGTAGAGCGCGGCCTGTTCCTGGTTCCCAAAGTGATTGAGTAAGGCGTTCCCCGCATGACTTCGCATTCCACCGATTTGCACGACCTGAGCGTCACCGCCCTGGCCGCCCGGCTGCGCGACCGTCAGGTCTCCGCTGTTGAAACCGCTGAGCACTTCCTGGCCCGCGCCAAGGCGCACCAGCACCTGGGCGCCTATGTGGCGCTCAACGAAGAAGCCACCCTGACCCAGGCCCGCGCCGCCGATGCGCAGCTCGCCGCCGGCAAGGCCGGCGCGCTGACCGGCGTGCCCATCGCGCACAAGGACATCTTCGTCACCCGCGCGTTCCCCACCACCGCCGGCTCCAAGATGCTGGCCGGCTACCAGTCGCCCTTCGACGCCACCGTGGTCACCCGCCTGGCCGACGCCGGCGCCGTGACGCTGGGCAAGCTCAACTGCGACGAATTCGCCATGGGCTCGGCCAACGAGAACTCGGCCGTGGCCCCCGTGGGCTTTGACGCTCCCGCGCCGGTGCGCAACCCCTGGGACCTGTCGCGCGTGCCCGGCGGCTCGTCGGGTGGCTCGGCCGTGGCCGTGGCCGCGCGCCTGGCGCCCGCCGTGACCGGCACCGACACCGGCGGCTCGATCCGCCAGCCGGCATCGTTTTGCGGCATCACCGGCATCAAGCCCACCTATGGCCGGGCTTCGCGCTACGGCATGATCGCTTTCGCCTCCAGCCTGGACCAGGCCGGCCCGATGGCGCGCAGCGCCGAAGACTGCGCCCTGCTGCTGAGCGAAATGTGCGGTCCCGACCCGGATCGCGACTCGACTTCGCTGGACCGCCCCGCGGAAAACTTCAGCGCCGCGCTGAATGAGGGCATCGCCGGCCTGCGCATCGGCATTCCCGCCGAGTTCTTCGGCGACGGCCTGGCTCCCGATGTGCGCGCGGCCGTGGACGCCGCGCTGCAGGAATACGTGAAGCTCGGCGCGACCCTGGTGCCCATCCAGTTGCCGCGCACCGAGCTGTCGATCCCGGTGTACTACATCCTCGCGCCAGCCGAAGCGTCTTCCAACCTGTCGCGCTTCGACGGCGTGAAGTTCGGCCACCGCGCCAAGGACTACACCGACCTGGTCGACATGTACAAGAAGACCCGCGCCGAAGGCTTTGGCGACGAAGTCAAGCGCCGCATCATGATCGGTGCCTATGTGCTCAGCGAAGGCTACTACGACGCCTACTACCTGCAGGCGCAGAAGATCCGCCGCATGATCGCCGACGATTTCCAGGCCGCGTTCCAGCACTGCGACGTGATCGCCGGCCCGGCCGCGCCCACTGTCGCCTGGCAGCTTGGCGGCAAGAGCGACCCGCTGGCCAACTACCTGGCCGACATCTACACCCTGCCGGCGTCGCTGGCCGGCCTGCCCGGCATGAGCCTGCCCGCGGGCTTTGGCGAAGGCGGCATGCCCGTGGGCCTGCAGCTGATCGGCAACTATTTCCGCGAAGGCCAGCTGCTGAGCGCCGCCCACCGCTTCCAGCAAGCCACCGACTTCCACCTGCGCCAGCCGGCCGGCATGACCCAGTAATCACGCAGGGAAAAACTCTTACCCATGACTGCCAAACTCATTCACGGCTACGAAGTCGTCATCGGCTTCGAAACCCACGCCCAGCTGGCGACACAGTCCAAGATCTTCAGCCGCGCCCCCACCGCCTTCGGCGCCGAGCCCAACACCCAGGCCTGCGCGGTCGACATGGCCCTGCCCGGCACCCTGCCGGTGATGAACAAGAAGGCCGTGGAATGCGCGATCAAGCTGGGCCTGGCCCTGGGCTCGCACATTGCGCCGCGCAGCATCTTCGCGCGCAAGAACTACTTCTACCCCGATCTGCCCAAGGGCTACCAGATCAGCCAGTTTGAAATTCCCGTGGTGCAGGGCGGCGAAGTGTCGTTCTTCCTCGGCGAGGAAAAGAAGACCGTGCGCCTGGAGCGCGCCCACCTGGAAGAAGACGCGGGCAAGTCGCTGCACGAAGACTTCATCGGCCAGTCGGGCATCGACCTGAACCGCGCCGGCACGCCGCTGCTGGAAATCGTCACCCAGCCCGACATGCGCTCGTCCGAGGAAGCCGTGGCCTATGCGCGCGAGCTGCACAAGGTCGTGACCTGGATCGGTATCTGCGACGGCAACATGCAGGAAGGCAGTTTCCGCTGCGATGCCAACGTCTCCGTGCGCAAGCCCGGCGGACCGCTGGGCACGCGCCGCGAAATCAAGAACCTCAACAGCTTCAAGAACATGCAGCAGGCGATCGACTACGAGATCCGCTGGCAGATCGAGGAGATCGAGGACGGCCGCACCATCCAGCAGGCCACGGTGCTGTTCAACCCCGACACGGGTGAGACGCGCGCCATGCGCACCAAGGAAGACGCGGCCGACTACCGCTACTTCCCCGACCCGGACCTGCCGCCGCTGGTGGTCGCGCAGAGCTGGGTCGAGGAAGTGCGCGCCGGCATGCCCGAGCTGCCGCGCCAGCGCGCCGCGCGCTTTGTCGCCGACTACGGCCTGCCCGAGTACGACGCCACCACCCTGACCCAGAGCCAGGACATGGCCAGCTACTTCGAAGCCGCGGCCCAGGCCTGCGGCCAGGCCAAGCTGGCCTCGAACTGGATCATGGGCGAGATCTCGCGCCGCCTGAACACCGAGGAAATCGGCATTGCCGATGCCAAGGTGGGCAGCGCCCAGCTGGCGCTGATGATTGCCCGCATCGCCGACGGCACCATCAGCAACAACGCCGCGCGCCAGGTGTTCGAAGTGCTCTGGAGCGGTGAAGCCGACGACGTCGACGCCATCATCGAGGCCAAGGGCCTCAAGCAGATGAACGACAGCGGCGCGCTCGAAGCCATCATCGACGAAGTGATTGCCGCCAACCCCGGCAACGTCGAGCAGTACCGCGCCGGCAAGGACAAGGCCTTCAACGCCCTGGTCGGCCAGGTGATGAAAGCCTCCAAGGGCAAGGCCAACCCCGGCCAGGTTAACGAGCTGCTCAAGTCGAAATTGGCTTGAAGCCAGTGCAGTGCAAGGCGCCCGCAAGGGCGCCTTGCTGCATCTGGCCCTCTCTTTCTTTCGCCCGGCCTGGCGCCGGGACCCGCAGGACCTCTGCCATGTCATTTTTCACCTCCCTGCTGCGCAGCTGGGGCCCCATCGCCCAGCATCCCTCCAGGCACGACCTGCTGCACAGCTCCCTGGGCGCGGGCCTGGGCCTGATCGTGGCCGGGCTGCTGGTCTGGGTCCAGCCGGGCCACCTGCTGTTCCTGTTTGCGCCGCTGGGCGCCAGCGCCGTACTGGTGTTTGCCGTGCCCAACAGCCCGCTGGCCCAGCCCTGGTCGGCCGTCATGGGCAATACCATTTCGGCCCTGTGGGCGCTGGCGCTGCTATGGGCCCTGCCCGGCCTGCCCAGCCCCTGGCCCGAAGCCCTGGCCGTGGCCGGCGCCATCGCCGCCATGCTGCTGTGCCGCGCCCTGCACCCGCCCGGCGGAGCCATGGCCCTGCTGGTGGCGCTCGGGGCGCAAACGCTCGCGCCCCTGGGCTGGCGCCTGGTGGAAACCGTCTTCCTGCTGACCTTGAGCCTGGTGCTGGCCGGCCTGGCCTACCACCGCGCCACCGGGCGCCACTACCCGCTGCGCCACGCGGCGCCCAGTCAGGCGCGCCAGCCTGCCGCCGGGCGGCTGGCCTTGAGCAGCGACGACCTCGCCGCCCTGCTCACCCGCTTCGACCAGTCGTACAACCTCAGCCCCGAAGATCTGGGCGACCTGCTGGCCGCGGCCGAGGAGCAAGCCATCCAGCGCCGCTTTGCCGCAGTCACCTGCGGCGAAGTCATGTCGGCCAAGCTGCTGACGGTGGCGCCTGGCGATTCGCTGGAAACCGTGGCCGACCTGTTCCACACCCACCTGGTCAAAAGCCTGCCCGTGGTCGGCCCGCAAGGCGAACTGCTGGGCTTGCTGCTGCGCTCGGACCTGTTCGACTGGCTTTGGGAAGGCCACCGCCGCAGCCGCTGGCGCCAGCTGTTGCAAGGGCGCCACCCCAGCGCCGCCACCGCCGCCAGCCTGATGCGCAAACCCGAAATCTGCGTGGAAGCCTCCACGCCGCTGGGCGAGCTGCTGGCCACGCTGGCCCAGCACCGCGTGCCCTTCATTCCGGTGCTGCGCGGCCCGCAGCTGGCTGGACTGATCACCCGCACGGACGTGATCCGCACGCTGCTGACGCTGCGCTGAACGCCTGCCCCCGGGTCCGGCCCCATGGTCTACCACCCTCCGCAATGGCTACACTATGGGTCAGACCCGGCTGTGCCGGGCCGACGACGGGTTGGGTTTCGATGACAGAAAGGGACAAGCCATGAGCGCCACCATTGCCCAGATCGATCTCGACAAGCTGCGCAACATCGTGCAGAAGTTCGACGCCTACTCATTCACTGCCGCGCTGGTCGCCAGTGAATACGGCCACGGCGAAGCTGCTGCGGAAGAAGTCGTGGCCCAGTTCGAAGAGCTGCTCCAGCGCCATGCCCCGGTGCTGGGCATACAGGCCCTGGCCGTACCCATCAGCGGCACAGCCACCGTCTGGCGCGCGGTCTGAAGGCCGGCCCCGTGCCGCAGCCGCCCATTTTTCCCTCAACCTGCCGGCACGAACGCCGGCACCCGCCGCATTGCGGCTGAATTGTTGTGACACCCGGTCACGCTCACTGGACACCTATTTTTTTGAATCCCCGTTTCACCATGCCCTCTTTGGATTTCAAGCTTGAGAAAAAGCTCTTTCGCCAGTTCTACGACCAGCACCTAGAGTCGCTGGAGGAGGCGAAGGAGACTTTTGCGGCCCTCGCGCGCTCGCTGCTCAAGCAGGTCCCGGGCTTGCAGCTGTCGAAGATCGAAGCGCGCGTCAAGGACCGCGAAGAATGCATTCGCAAATTCCAGGGCAAGTACCTGTTGCCACTGGAAAGCGCGCAGCAGCCCTACTCCATCCAGGAGCATGTCACCGATCTGATCGGGCTGCGCATCGTCTGCCTCTATGAAGACGAAGTGCACCGCATCAAGAAAGTGCTGTCCGAGCACTTCGAAGTCATAGACACCACCGACAAGTCGGCCTCGCTGGAAAGCACCGAAGGCGAATTTGGCTACAAGGGCCTGCACCTGGACCTGCGCCTGGGCGCGGAGCGCCGCAGCCTGCCCGAGTACGCGGCCTATGCCGACTGGCGAGTGGAAGTGCAGATCCGCACCATCATCCAGGACTCGTGGAGCGTACTGGACCACCAGATCAAGTACAAGAAATCCATTCCCGGCAGCCTCAAGCGCCGCATCAACACCCTGGCAGCGCTGTTCGAGCTGGCCGACCGCGAGTTCCGCGAAATCCGCGATGCCACGGCCCAGGAACTGGCCGAAGCCGAAAGTCCCAACGCCTACCAGGAACTCGAAGCCGAGGAGCAGCCCAGCACCCCGCCGCAGCACACCAGCACGGCCCAGGGCGAAGGCTCGACCCCCACGCTGGCCGCCGCTCCGAGCGAGCGCGGCCACCAGCTCAATGCCTTCGGCTTTCTGCGCATTGCCAACCACTTCTTCAACGACTACGAGTTCGAGCCGCACAAGGTGGACAGCTTCACGCAGGAGCTCAACAGCTACCGCACCGGCCTCACGCGCACCGGTTTCAACCAGTGCATGCGCACGCACATCAGCACCGTCAAGGACTACAAGAAGCAATTCGAGCTGCTGCACCCCGGCGACACCATGACCCCCTATGACGTGATCCGCCACTGCATGTACCTCAGCGATCGACAAAGCTACCAGCACCTGCTGGATGCCGACATGCGCCAGGCCTTCGAGCTGTGGCTGAGCGCGCAGGAGACTACGCACACCCCCTGAGCCGCTTCGCGTCTTCCCCCTCTCATCCTTCGGTGGAGGGGGGCGCCCGGCTAGGGACGGCAGCCTCGGTGCGGGGCGGCCCTTCCTCGCTGCCCCCTTGCCGGGCCGCGCCAGTTTCGTGGATTGTGGGTTGCGCAAGCGCTGCGAGCTACTGATTCGGGGGCCGCAGGCGCCGCGCCGTTTATGCTCGGTCCCATGGATTTTGCCAACCACCCTTTCGCCCGTCTCTGCGCCTGCCTGCTCGCGGCGCTGCTCCTCACGCTGGCCGCCATCTGGCGGGTGCAGCGCGCGGCCGCTGCCGTGCCATCGGCCTCAGCCCAGGGCCGCACGGCCAGGCGGCTGGCGTGGCTGTACGCCGCGGGTGCGCTGGTCTGGCTGGTATATGCCGGCTATGCGGGCTATGGCCGTTTTCTGACCACGCCAGCGCTCGCCGCGCTCGTGCCCTTTGACACGCTGCTGTCGCTGGCCTTGTTCATCGCCGCCATTGCCTGGGCCGCGGCCTTCATGGTGCAACTGGTGCTGCGCCTGCTCAAGACCGAGCAGCAACGCCTGGGCTGAACTCAGCTGCCCGCGCCCCACAAGACGCGCAACTGCGCCAGCTCGCCATCAAAGCGCTGGTGCACGCGCCGCTTTTCCTGCTCTTGCGCCGCCAGAAAACGGCCTTGCTCGGCCAGCGATTCATCGCTTTGCGCCAGCTGGCGACGCAGCGGGAGCGGCGCCCGCGTCGGGTCCTTGGCGTAGAACTCCATTTCGGTGTCCAATTTCTTGCGCTCCGCGCGCAGAACGTCCAAGCGACTGCGGGCCAGAGAGGCGACCTCCTCGACCTGGGCAAGCGCCTCCGCGCGCTCGACGTCGTGGGACGCCTTGTCGGGGTAGCGGCTGGCCAGGGCACGCAGGCGCCGGGCTTCGTCCCTGTCACGCTGCTGCGCCTGGATCTGCTGGCGCCGCTGGACGTCGAGCGCGGCACGCTCGACTTCCGTCAAGGTGGGGCCCACACGCCGACGCTCTACGCCCGTGGGCCCGAGCACGCGTTGCTCACGGTCCAGGCAGTCGGCGATCGGCCGGTCGGCGGTCAGGCGCCGGCCCTGGGAGTCGGTACAGCTATAGATGCCTGTCTCGGCCTTGCCCGCCTGGGCCTGAGCCACGGCCGGCACGCACGCCAAAGCGAACGCCGCCAGTCCTGTGACCACACCGATGTTTGACATCCACTGCATGAACGCGCCTAGCCTTTCTCGTTGACTCCGTAACGCTGACGATAGGCCAGCACGCGGGCATGGTGGTCTTGCAGAGACTGCTCCGCACCACCACCGCCTTGCTCAAGATAAAGCAATAAGTCTGCCAGGTTGGCAATGGTACAGACCTGCATGCCCAACTGGTGGCGCACATACTGCACCGCGCTGTGCGCCACGTCCTGACCGTTTTCGGTGGCCATTTCCTGGCGGTCCAGCGCAATCGCCACCGCGTGGGGCTGCGCGCCTGCCGCGTTGATCAAGGCAATGGACTCGCGCGCGGCCGTGCCGGCCGACATCACGTCGTCAATGATCAGCACCCGACCCTTGAGGGGCGCGCCGACGAGGCTGCCGCCTTCGCCGTGGTCCTTGGCTTCCTTGCGGTTGTAGGCAAACGGCACGTTGCGGCCCTGGCGCGCCAGTTCCACCGCCACGGTGGCTGCGAGCGGAATGCCTTTGTAGGCCGGACCAAAGACCATGTCGAACTCGACGCCGCTGGCCAGGATCGCTTTTGCATAGAATTCTGCCAGACGGCACATCTTGGCGCCGTCATCGAACAGACCCGCATTGAAGAAGTACGGGCTTATACGCCCGGCCTTGGTCTTGAACTCGCCGAAACGCAGCACGCCTGCGTCCACGGCGAACCGCACAAATTCCTGCGCCAAAAGATTCTTTTCTTCCTGTCGCACGTTACTTACCACCATGGATCCATCCTTGTTCAAATTAACCAGCCTCAACCTCAACGGCATCCGCTCCGCCACGTCCAAAGGCGTCGAGTCCTGGATCGCGGCCACTGCGCCGGATTGTATTTGCGTGCAGGAAGTCAAGGCCCAGGCCGGCGATATAGCCGGACGCTTTGAAGTCCTCGCCGATCTGCGCGGGCACTTCCATTTTGCCGAGAAAAAGGGCTATTCGGGCGTGGGCATCTACAGCCGCCGCGAACCCAGCGATGTGGTGGTCGGTTTCGGCTCGCATGAGTTCGACGCCGAGGGCCGTTATGTCGAAGCGCGTTTCGACACGCCCACGCGCAAGCTGTCCGTCATCAGCGCCTACTTCCCCAGCGGCTCGTCGGGCGAACTGCGCCAGGGCGCCAAGTTCCGCTTCCTGGCCGAAATGCATTCCCATCTGATGCGCATGAAAGGCGAGCGCGAATTCATTCTGTGCGGCGACATCAACATCGCCCACCAGAACATCGACTTGAAAAACTGGCGCAGCAACCAGAAAAACAGCGGCTTCACACCCGAGGAGCGCGCCTGGATGACATCTTTGTTGCACACAAGCGAGCATACCGGCGGCCTGGTTGACGTTTACCGTCACCTTTGCCCCGACACCACCGACGCTTGCTACACCTGGTGGAGCAACCGCGGCCAGGCCTATGCCAACAATGTCGGATGGCGACTGGACTACCACCTGGCGACGCCGGCCATGGCCGCGCTGGCGCGCGCGGAAAGCATTTACAAGGACGTGAAGTTCTCGGACCACGCGCCCATCACCATCGGCTACGACTTCCAGCTCTGATGGCCGCGCCGCCCCGGCGGCGCGCAAAAGAATCTGGGCCCTGTCCAGGGTTCAGGTCGGTGGTGCATGGCCTGGGCGCCATGCTCCACTGACAATCAGGGGCCATCTGGGGATTTTTCCGCGCCACGCCATGGTGCGCAGCAACATCTCCCCGCACAGCGACCAGGCCTCGTCGCCCGTGTTTGGTGCATTTTTGGCACTTATCACCCCCTTTTGATCGCAATTACCGGGTTTCTGCCGATGCTCGACCTGGCACGCAATCTGCAAGATGCATTCTGTCGACAGATGACAGAACACACTGGAGCAGACCGTGACATCAGCCCAACGAAGTATTCCCCTGCACGCGCTTGCCAGCGCGGATGACGCCATCTCCCCCGCCGAGCGCGCAATGCGCGAAGACCTGGCGGCCGCCTACCGGCTGATCGCCTTGTACGGTATGGACGACAGCATCTATACGCACATCTCGGCGCGCGTGCCGGGCACGCAGGACCAGTTCCTGATCAACCCCTTCGGCATGTTGTTTCGCGACATCACGGCCTCGTCGCTGGTCAAGATCGACCTGGACGGCAATCTGGTCGGCCCCAGCCCCTACGACGTCAATCCCGCGGGTTTCACCATCCACAGCGCCGTGCATGCGGCCCGGCATGACGCGGTCTGCGTGCTCCACACCCACACCGTGGCGGGCGTGGCCGTGTCCTCACTGACCGACGGCCTGCAGCCCTGCAACCAGTGGGCGCTGCAATTCCACAACCGCGTGGCGTATCACGCCTTCGAGGGCATCGCGCTGGACCACGCCGAGCGCG
>JAMNYN010000640.1 GCA_023622805.1 Pseudomonadota bacterium
GATACCGGCCTCCCCGTGACCGACATCGAGGCCGCGAAGGACGTCATCCGCAAGAAGATCGGCAAGCGCCCCAACAAGCTCACGTTGTCGGCCGACGCTTACTCGGCGCTGCGCAATAACAAGCAGGTGCTGGGACGCCTGCCGTCCACCTTCACCGGAACGCCAGGCATCAACGAGCTCAAGACGATTCTGGAAGTCGAAGAGATCGTCGTGGGCGACGCCGTGTGGATCGACGAAACCGACACCGGCCGGGACGTATGGGGCAACAACGCCGTGCTGGCCTATGTGCCCAAGATCGCCGGCAATGGCAGCGCGGACATCAGCCTGGCTGAGCCCGCCTTTGGTTTCACCAACGTGATCGAAGGCCACCCGTTCAGCGAAACCCCTTACTACGACCCCGGCAGCAAGAGCTGGATCTACGGCGCCACCTACGAGCGCAAGCCCAACGTGGCCTACAACACCGCCGCGTTCCTGTTCACCAACCCGAAGTAACAACCGTAGCGCACTGGACCAGCAATGGTCTGGAGATGCTCCGCAGGCGCAGTTGTGACCTGCGGGGCCATCCGAATCACTCGAAGGAACCTAAATGAGCAATTTGATTGCAATGGTCGCCACGGCCGTCTTGATCGAAGGTAAGCGCGTCGTCATTCAACCGGGCGAGCCACTGCCTGACCTGAGCAAGCAGGACGAGCGCGAGCTGGTCGGCTCTGGCGCTGCAGAGAACGAAGACGACAAGGTGGCCCAGGCCAAGGCCGACGCTGCAGCGGTGAAAGCCGCGGAAGCTGACTTCGCCAAAGCACGCAAGCGTGCCAAGTACGAAGAGGCTGCGCGCGCCAAGGAGGCCGAGCAAGCCAAGGCCGCCGCCGACACCCAAGCCACTCAGTGACGCCTGCGCGTCACTGATGTTCACCACCGACAGGAGCCCATTACATGGCATCGCAAAACAACACCGGCCGTCAATTCGACAAGCAGCATGGCGTGACCGTGGTGGCCACGGCTGTGCTGGCCGCCCATCGCTTCGTCGCCTACGACGGCGGCTACCCCACGGCCGCAGGCGGCGCAAAGGACGCGCAAGGCATCACCGAAACTGCGGCCGAGGTCGGTGACGCGTTCACCGCAGTCACCGGCTACTCCTACCTGGTCGAGGCTGCAGAACCTATTGTCTTCGGCGCCCTGGTCAAACCTGATGCAGTCGGCAAGGCCGTAGCGGGCACTGCCACTGACCACTGTGGCCGTGCCTTGGGCGCAGCTGTGCAGGCCGGGCAGCTCTTCGAGGTGCAGATCTACAAGCACATCCATGCCTGATTACCGCCATGAACTACGCCACCGTCCAGGACATGGTCGACCGCTACGGTGAGCCGGAGATGATCCAGCTCACCGATCCGGACATCGTGGCCGTGCAAGCCCCCAAGGCCGAGCGAGCCCTGGCTGACGCCCAGGCGTTTGCCGACGGCTTTGTCGGCCGCGTATACGGCTTGCCCCTGGCCGGCTGCAACAAGCCTGCGCCTGCGCCCGGCAACCCTGGAGCCGTTGAGCATGTTGCCCCGCCTCAGCTCACCCGCGTGGTGTGCGACGTGGCGCGCTACTACCTCTACAGCGATCTGGCACCCGAGCATGAGGTGTATCTGCGCTACAAGGCCGCCGAGCGCGAGCTTGGCCAGATCGCCGAGGGCAAGGTCGTGCTGTCGTGCCCCTGGGGCGGCGTGCCTGGCACGCTGGTGGCGGGCGATGCGCCTGGTGATGCTGAGGTGTTTTTTGGCTTCAGCCCGCGCAGCATCACCGACGACAGCATGCGAGGCTATGCATGAGCACGCAGGGCCAAACCGTTGCCGAGGCCAACAACTGGCTGGGGCTGGAGCTGCACCTGGTGGAGCTTGTGCAGCAGGCTGTGCAGGGCATGAAGCCAGCCGTGCATGTGCTCACGTCGGCCGACCTGGCTGACGTCAAGGAAGGCGCCCAAAAAACGCCTGCCGTGCACTTGATCTACGGGGGCTATCGCGTTGTCGAAGACCTGGGCACAGCCTGGAAGCTGGCGCACAAATGGTACGCCGTAGCAGCAGTGCGCAACGTGGCCACGCAGCGCAGCGGCCAGGCCGCGCGCCAGACGGCAGGCCCGCTGGTTTCCACGGTGGTGGGCGCATTGATCGGGGCCAACGTGCTCGGCGCCACGCGGCCGTTGACGCTGGTCAGCCCGCCGCCGGCGACCTACCGCGCGGGCCACCAGTACATCCCATCAGCCTTTGAGGCTGAAACCATTTTTCGCAAACCGCAATAGGAGCCGTCCATGGCAGTTGAAATCATGAAGAAGGTCTACCGGCCCAGCAGCCTGGTGGGCCAGGTGTACGCCCGCCCTTACGGTTCGGCAATGGCCCCCATGCCCATTGGCAACGTGCTGGAACTGTCACTGGAGCACACCGAAGACGTTCAGAAGCAAGACGACATGACCGCCATGGGCGGCGGCACGCACGCGGAAAAGCGCCGCGTGACAGAAGTCCTGGTCAAGATGAAGCTGGCCGACCTGAACGTGGTCAACCTGGCGCGTGGCGTATTGGGCACAGCGCAGGGCATCGAGGCTGGCGACAAAACCGACGAGGCGCACACAGCCACCCTCGGCGGCTTGCTGCGCCTGGAGCACATCCAGCCGACGTCCGTTGTTGTCAAAAAGGGCGCCGACAGTGCAACAGCTACGCCGGTCACGGCCGCAGGCAACTACGAGGTGCGCCCTGAAGGCATCTACCTGTTGCCGGCAGCCGCGGGAATCGCAGATGCAGACAAGCTGTGGGTGAGCTACAGCTATGGCGCGTATGCCGCCATTGAAGCGCTGACAACCATCGCTCCCGAACTGGAATTCACATTTGGCGGCCTGAACGAGGCCGATAGCGGCAAGCCGATGGTGGTTGAAATTTGGCGTAGCAGCCAGGGCATTACCAAGACCCTGGCACTCATCAACAAGGAATTCGGTGCACTCGATGTCGAAGGCACGGTGTTGATGGACCCAACGAAAACCGGCGTGGGCATCAGCCGCTACTACAAGGCCAGCATGGCCTGACGGCGCGCGCCCGCGCTGCGGGTGCGCACCCCTGGCGCAGCAGCAGCGCCAGGGCTTTCCATCTTCATAAAAACAGCAGGCGGGCATGGCGATCAAACCCATTGAAATTCTCATCCGTGCCAAGGATGAGTTCAGCGGAATGCTGGGCAGCATGCAGGCCAAAGTCGCCGCGGCGGCTGTGGCCATTGCCGGATTCTTTGGCATCACGCTGTTTTCCGGTGCGGTGAAATCTGCCGCCGAATTTGAAGCAGCCATGAGCCGCGTGAAGGCGGCTGCAGGCGGCACCGATCAAGAGTTCAAAGCCCTCAAGCAGGCCGCCGAAGACGCTGGCGCCGCCACAAAGTACACCAGCGTCCAGGCCGCTGAGGCGCTGGAGAATTTGGCCAAAGCGGGCCTGAACGCCACGCAAGCCATTGAGGCTTTGCCCGCCGTGCTGGCACTCGCGCAAGCAGGCGACGTAGACCTGGGCACATCCGCCGAGTTCGTGACCAAGGCCGTGATGGGCATGGGCTTGGCATTCAGCGACGCCGGTCGAGTGGCTGACGTGCTGGCACTGGGCGCCAACGCCACAAATACAAGCGTCAAGGGCTTGGCTGAGGCCTTGTCGTATGCCGCGCCCACGGCGCAAAGTCTTGGCCTGAGCCTGGAGACTACCGTCGCGATCATCGGCAAGTTTGCCGACGCCGGCATTGACGCCAGCCGCGCGGGCACGGCGCTCAACAGCGTGATGTCGCAGTTTTCCGACCCAGCCAGCAAGTTTCGCAACGAGCTGGCCGCCATCGGCATCACCACGGGCGACTTCAACAAAGCCTTGCATGCGCTTGCCGCATCCGGCGATCGTGGGCAAAAGGCCATCAATGCTGTCGGTATGGAGGCCGGCCCCGCGCTCAAGGCGCTGCTCAACCAAGGCATGCCTGCGCTGGACGAGCTCAAGGCCAAGCTGGACAACGCGGCCGGCAGCGCAGCTGCCACCGCTGCAACCATGGAAGACAATCTGACGGGCGGCATGAACAGCCTGGCCAGTGCGTGGGATACGGTCAAGAACGTGCTGGGTGCGCCGGTATTGCCTGCACTCAAAGACGGAGTGGACCAGCTGTCTGGCGCGCTGCGCGGGCTGGTCTCGGATGGAACGATAGCCAAGTTTGGCGAGTCACTGGCCGAGGCGTTCAGGGCTGGCATCAAGTGGGCGCGCGACTTCTTCGAGCAGATCGATTTCAAAGCGGCCGTGGCCAGCATGCAGGAGTTTGCTGCGCAGGCGGGTGACACGTTCCGGTCGATTGGTGAGCATGCCGCCATGGCTGGCAATGCTGCCCAGGCGGCGTATGGCGTGATGTCCGCTGGTGCCAACGCCGTGATGGCGGTGGTCTACCTGGTCGGGGAAGCGTTTGCCGGTGTCGCCAGCAACATCCAGTCAGGCGTGGCCATCATCCTGGAGGGTCTGGCAAAAATCAGCTTCGGCGGTGTGTCTGCATCCTTCAAGCAAGCTGCTGCCGAGATTCGGCTGTCGGCAGAAGCGACGTGGGCCGCCAGCGAAGCGCTGGGAAAAAAATCCACTGAAGCTTTTATCGACATGGCCGATAACGCGCAGACTGCTCGCGACGGCTTTGCCGGACTTGCAAAATCAGCGACTGATGCCAAGCCCACCATTGATCAATCCAGCAAGGCCATTGCCGACATGGCGACCGAGCTGCAGAAAGCGGCCGAGGCAAATGCAACAGCAAAGAAAGCGACTGAAGAAAAGGCCGCGGTTGATCAAGCGGCCAAGCTGGCCGTCGGCGAGAACCGCGCAGCCGTCGCGCTGTTACGGGAAGAATATGCCGCGCTGGTGGCCAGCGGTAACCTGCAGGGTGCTGCTGAAAAGCTGAAAGAAATCAACCTGGCGCTGCAGGGCACCGTGCCTGCAGCCAAGGACGCAGCCAAAGCGGCGGCTGATGCCGCAGCTCAAATCGACGCTGCCTTTACTCGCCTGGGCGTCACCAGCAGCGCAGCTTTGAAAGACCAGGCGGCCAACGCACAGCGGGACTACGACACCATCAAGAACGCAGGCACCAGCACTGCGCAAGACATTGGTGCGGCGTTCAAGGTGGCTGCTGAAAAAGCCATCACTGCCAACAACGGCATCGCCCCCTCATGGGTCGAAGCGCAAGCGGCCATGCGTGGCTACAAGGTTGAGGTTGACGCGACAGGAAAGGCCGTCGTCACGGCTATGGAGGGTGCGCAGCGGGCGGTGTCAGGAATCTCCAGCGCGCATGGAGCAGCCACCGGCGCCGCGCAGCAGCACACTGGAGCTGTCAGGGATCTTGGCGCAGCCTATACGGATGCAGGCGCCAAGGCGCTGGCAGCGCAAGGTCAGTTCCTCGCTGCAGCGGCAGCTCAGAAGTCTGCCGATACATCGGCCTCCAGCATCACGAATCGCCCCGCCAGCCAAAACCAGTTTGCATGGACGCGCCTGGCCATCGTCGACTGGCTCAAGCAAGCGGGCCTGGACGAAGATACGGCAAAGAAGGTTTCTGGTGAGTTTGTCGACTCGAACGGTGACGTCCCATACATCAACAACGGTGGCCAGATCAAATACGCCGGCAAGAACAGCACGTTGACTCAGGCGCTTTCCAAAGCCGCGGAGGAGCACATCTTTTCGAACAAAAAAGATGCGTCCACACCAGCGCCGGCCCCGCCTCCAGGTGGCATTGGTGGCACAGGAGGCAACACCTACGTGAACAACATCACGATCAATGGCGTGGGTGATTGGGGCGTCATTAAGGGCACTACGCGCCACACCGACGCGCAAAGCGCACAAACCGAGGAGCAGCTGCTGCGCCAGCTTGCCCAAGCGAAGAGCACATCCACATGAGCATCACCCTGACATACGCCGGCACCACGGTCGAGATCGGCGACCGTCTGCAGTGGACGGACGAGTTTTCCTGGAGCCCGGTCGAGCAAAGCACCGAATACAGCACGACCGGCGCTCTGCTGGTCGATGTCGGGGTCAAGCAGGCCGGCGGGCCCATCACCCTGGATGGAGTCGAGACCAAAGCCTGGCTCACCCGCACCGAATGCGAAACGCTGCAGGCCTGGGCCAGGTTGCCGGGCATCGAGCTGACCTTGACCCTGCGCGGCGAGGCACGCGATGTCATGTTCGATCACGCCAAAAAAGGCTTCGAAGCCACTCCGATCTGGAAGCTGCTCGACGGCGAAGTCACGGAAGAGCTGCTGTACCTGCCAGTTTTTCGATTCCTGGAAAAGTAAACCATGACCATCCTCTCCACCGACATCAAGCTGCGCGAATCCGAGCGCATGACCGACACCACGGACGGTGGTGGCCGGCGCACCAATCGGCTCGTTCTGGACGGCGTGGCGGGCAACGTGTTCCCCAAGGTCTCACGCGTGGACAGCGTTTACGGCCGGGTGAATCTGCGCAAGCTGTACGGGCACGTGGACACGGCCAACACCGACATGTACGCCGGGGCGCACGCCATCATCACCGACGCCCCGGACAACGAGCGCATCCACGTCTGCATGTTCAGCACTGGCAGTGACTTCGACACGCGCACCCAGGCTCGGGATCGGGTGGAGTCTTACGTTACGCTGGGGCCGCTCTCTCGCATGACGCTGTATGGGCGCCAGATCGCAGGTGCGCAGGCTATCCTGGCCTACCAGCGGGTGGGTGAGTCTTTGCCAGAGATCGGGGAGGTGTACGCCTTGATCACGGGGGCGTCCCCCATCCAGTTCTTCCGCCTGCAAGACCTTGCCCATGAGGATCGCACCTTTGTGGATGACCAAGGGGCCTTTGTAGTCACGGTTCTGACCATGGGGCTTGGCTCCCCCCTGCTGTACGAATTCACGGGAATTGAGTCCCCCTCTCGCATTTCAGCAGATAGGGGCTCGTCTTTCATTCGAACGACTCGGGCGTCTGATGCTGCTCGGTACTACGGTATTCAGCCTCTGTCTGCCGCGGCTGAATTCGGTGCCTTGACCGTCTCCCTACCTTCCATCTACACGCCCATCGTTCCGACAACCCAGCGGGAGGTGGGCATTGCTCTGACACCTTTGCCAGGGGCGTCACCAAGCATCCCTTCGGGGACGATTCGTATATTCAACGATCCCTACTCCTTCATTAAATTGGAGGGGGACAGGGAGGTGTACCTTCGATTCCTGCGTCTTCCTAAGCCCGGCACCGTGATCCTCACGGTTGGCAGTACTTCTTTGACTGATGACGGGAAAGGCAACTTTAACCCTCTGCCGGGGTTTGCCGGTGGGAATGCGACGATCAACTACGAAACGGGAATACTGCACATCTTCAATATTTCTCCTTTCGAGAATCAGACGGTCGGCTCATCGTATTTGCCTGCCGCAGTGGATACCCAGGTCTCGCACACGCAGTCGATTCCTATCACTATCGGAACGCGGGGCATCGTGTACACCCCCGCGCTGCTGCCCATTCCAGCCCCCGGCACCTTGGTGGTGGACTACCGCGCTCTGGGCAAGTGGTATCGCCTGCGCGATAACGGCTACGGGGAGCTTGTTGGTGGGGATGCCTCCTACGGCACTGGGACGGTCAACTACGTCACGGGCGGCACGACTATCACTCTCGGTGCTTTGCCCGATGTGGGCAGCAGCATCTTGCTGGGATGGGGCTCACCGGTTCACTACGAAATCCTGTCGGCTCTCCCCGCGTCTGCCATCGAGATTCAGCTTGACGCATTCCCTGTGCGCAAAACTTCCCTGCGGATTGAATGGGGAGTTAGCAACGTCGCCACCGATAACGGTAGCGGTTTGATCACTGGTAGCGCGGTTGGAAAAATAGACTACCAGACCGGGAAAGTATCTCTCAACGTAACCTCGGCGGTAGTCGGCACTCTGTCGATTACCTTCGACAAGACCAACGACCCTGTGGAGGGTGCTTCCGCAGACCTCGGCGGAGCCGTTCTGCCCTACAGCGTCTACGTGAATGGACTCTATCTGGTCTTCCCAGATGGGGTGAAGTCCCTCTACCCATTCAAGGCCCAGGATGATGGCACGGGGGCTCTGAGACTGATCAACAACTTTGGAACCTATGTTCCCACCAACGGGGGGCAGTATTGGTTCAAGTGGGCTATCGCTGCCAACCAGCAAGTGGGGGTGATCAACTACTCCACAGGCGTGATCACCCTGGCTGCCGTAGTTGCTGCCACCAAATCCCGTTTCAACTACGGTTCGGGAGTTTGGGAGTCCTTCCCTGGTGACGCGACCATCCAACCCGATTACCTCGTCTTTGGCGGCACCAAGAGTGCTCTGCCGGTTGAGGCTGTACCCAAGACCCAATCCGTCCCCATCGGATCGTCGGGGGTTGGCTTGAGCTTGAAGCTGTCCCCCTTGAAGCCTCTCATCATGGTAGAGGGCTCTCTGCTGTTCACAGCTTTCGGCAAGCAGTACATTGACCGCAGCGGTTTCATCTACACCGATGTGAACCGTCTGACTGGCAGCGGTTTCCTTGCAGGGACGGTCAACTACGAGACGGGGGAGATTTCCCTCGACCAGTACCCCCTGGGTGTGGCCGCCAATTTTTCCGTTGTCGCAGGCCTTGGCAAGCGCGGTAGCTACACCAGCGACCGAGCGTTTTTCAGGACGGCAGGTAGCCCTCTGCGCCCTGCATCCACCTATATCCAAGTTACCGCCGTGAATGGGGAGCTTCTGAGCGCCACGGTAGACCAGAACGGCTATGTCACCGGTGCCGCCATCAAGGGCACGGTCGAGCAAAGCGTGGGCGTGGTGTCTCTGGAATTTGGGGCTATGGAGACATTGCTGGGCGTACCGACCTGGGTGCCTCGGGATGTGATGCCGGAGACGGTGCGTTACAGCACGGTGGTGTTGTCGAACCTGCCGCTCAACTCCAACATTCTCGGACTTGAGCCTGTGCGCCTGCCCAGCGATGGCAAGGTGCCGATCTACCGTGCCGCCGACGTGGGGTGCATCCATCACACGGATTCTCTGGCTTTGGGGATTCCTACCCCTGGCTCTACGCACTCGATGGGGCGCACAGGTTTGTCGATGCTCTGGCTGCAAGATTCAGTGGGCGCCAAGATCCCCTTGAGCTTGTACGTCCCCAACCTGGACGCGGGAACCTTGACGATTGCCGCTGACGCGGTGTTCACCGGGTTCACGGCGCCGTTCGTCGCCAAGCACCGGATCGAGGAAATGTTCCTGATCACGGACGTGCAGATCAACGGACAGTTGTCCTTGGCAGCACCACTGCTGCGCACCTATCCGATGGGTAGCTTCGTGAGCAGTGCGCTGCTGTTTGGTGATCTGTTTGCCCGCGTCACGAACGTGTTTGACCAGAACACCTGGGGCGGAATTTGGTCGAACGTCCTCATAGGGGATCAGGCGACGGCGCAGTTCAATGATGTGGACTACCCGATTGAAGTGCTGAACGATGCGTGCACGACGGAACGCTGGCGGCTCAACTTCACCAGTCCCACCGCCTATCAGTTCATTGGCGAGCAACTGGGGGTGGTCGCCACGGGCAGCACCGCGGCGGACTTTCAGCCAATCAACCTGTTAACGGGGAAGGCGTATCTCACGATTCGCAAAAACGCGTTTGGCGCAGGCGGCTGGGCCGCTGGCAACCAGGTGCGCTTCAACACCGTGGGAGCTACGCCGCCTTTCTGGCTGGCGCGCACCGTACTGCCAGGCGCCACGCTGGCCGGGGACTCTTTTGATGCCCAGCTTCGCGGCGACGTTGATTGATACCCAAGAAAGAGACCCATGTACATCAAGATCATTCCTTCTGCCCGAACCGCCATGGCCCTGGCTCTGATTGCGGTGCTCGACGCGCAGACGGGACCCTGCACCATCGAGTTCTACGACAACACGGGCACCATCCCGGCCCTGCCCTCCACGGCCATCACCAATCAGGTGAAGCTGGGGGTTCTGACCTGTAGCGACCCCGTGGGGACCGATACGGCGGGGGTAATCACCTTCGCCACCATTACCCAGGACTCGGCGGCAGACGCTACCGGCACGGCGGCGTGGGCACGCATCAAAGATGGGTCGGGGGCGGGCATCATCGACGTGGATGTGTCCAACAACGCTGGCACGGGACTGATCAAGATCAACACGGTTGCCATCGTTGCCGGTGGCCCGATTGCCTTGAGCGGTGTCACCCTCACTATTGGGGGTTAACCGTGGCCAATATCCTTGAAAACCGGGTCAAAGAAACAAGCGCTACCACGGGCACTGGAGCATTGACTGTTGCCGGGGCAATGACGGGGTTCAGAACCTTTGCCTCAAAGTGCGCAGTGGGCGATACCTTCCGCTACACGTTGCAAGGCGTGGATTCGTCTGGCGTGCCAACGGGGGAGTGGGAGGTTGGCATTGGCACCTACAGCGCGGCCAACCAGATCACGCGTTCTGTGCTGGATTCCAGCAATGCAGGCGCCGCCGTGAATCTGTCAGCAGGAACCAAGCAGATTTGGATCGGCATGGACGCCATGATGGGGCGCTGGATTCAAGAGCGCCTGACCGCTGCTCGCACCTACTATGTCCGTACTGACGGGGCTGATGCAAACACGGGTCTGGTGGATTCCGCAGGAGGGGCCTTCCGCACTATCCAGAAGGCCGTAGATACCGTGGCCAGTCTTGATATGGGCAAGTTCCAAGTCACCGTCCAAGTGCAGGACGGCACTTATTCGGGGGTGGCACTTCCTAAATGCCGGGGAGACTTGATTCCAATCCTCACGGGTAATTTGACCACGCCCTCGAATGTGCATGTGAGCGTATCCGGGTCTGTTGCGATTGGTGCAACGTCGCCTACGGTAGTCACAGGCATTGCTTGGCACGTGCAGGGGATGAAGCTAACAGCCACTAGCTCTACCTGCCTACTTGTCTCTGGGGCTGGGAATATCGTTACCTTCTCTTCTGTAGTGTTTGGGGCGGCTGGAACGCACATGTCTGCCACTGTAGGTGGAAAGATCATGGGTAAGGGGACGTACTGGATAGCTGGTTCTGCGAACCTTCACTTAGCGTCTTCTTACGGGGGAGAAGTCTTGTTCATCGCCGTGGGTTCCGGGGAGTTTCTTGCCAACGTGTCCTTTTCCACTTTCGCCTGGTCGTATGGAGGGAGC
This sequence comes from Pseudomonadota bacterium, assembly GCA_023622805.1. Taxonomy (GTDB): domain Bacteria; phylum Pseudomonadota; class Gammaproteobacteria; order Burkholderiales; family Burkholderiaceae_C; genus Comamonas; species Comamonas bellezanensis. Next base: position 11,152 of record JAMNYN010000640.1, read on the forward strand.
ACGATTAACGCCCTCGGAGTAGCCTACGTTCTGGGGTCTTACACCTGTATTGGGAAGAGGTATGACGGCTATACCGGCGCAAATATCATCGCCCCCAATGGAGGCTTCCCTGGGAATGCGGCTGGCACTCTTGTCTATGCGTCCTACTGGGGGGCATAAATGACCTATGGATCGTCCCCCTTTGGAGGCGCCCCCCTAGGAGCCACCTCTGATGCGGGAGTCTCCACAGGCCCCTCCACGGTCACAGGGCAAGGGGCTGGCGTCATCCCTGTGACGGCGGATGGGACGGCCACCCATACAGGCCCGGTAGCTGGCGTGGGAGCCGGCGCCATTGATTGCACGGCTTCTGGCACTGGAGCGCATGGGGTTTCGGGGGTGGGTGCTGGCGCAATCAGTTGCACGGCAGCGGGCACCGCGGCGCACGGTGTCGCAGGGGAAGCCTCTGGGGTCGTCCCCCTGTCCGGCGCCGGTACGGCCATCCATGAACGGTACGAGCTTCGCGGCGAGGTCCGCGAGGGCGGCGTGCTGGTCAATCGCCGCGTCAGGGCATACCTGCGCAGCACGGGCGCGCTGGTGGGGGAGTCGGACACCGTGGTCGGTAAATTCAACGTCAATGCCGGGTTTTCGCAGGCCGAGCATTACGTGATCCCGATTGACCTGGGCGAGTTCGCCTCCGACTGGCTTCCGCCGGCGGCCAACCGGATCGTGCCTGTATTGGCATACGACCTCGCATGACCGCGCAACCGGGATCAGCCATCGCGCTGGGCTACGGTCCGCAGGGCGCACAGCAAACGGGCAGTGCTGTGCTGCTGTCGTACAGCCCACCCGAGGCCGGGGTACGGCGCTTGGCGACGGGCCTGGGCATGTCATGGGTCGGCGGGCATTCACTGCACCAGGACATACGGGCCAGGTTCACGACCACTCGCGAAGCCAACAGGAGCGCCAGTGCCCCGTGGAAATCAGGCAAGCCCTTGACGGCCGATTCTCGCCAGCCTTGGGCCATCGCAAGTAAGGCCGAAGCAACCGCACATTCGGCATGGGGCGAGTACCTGCGCCAACTGTCTATTGAGCCCAGATCCGCCTGGTTGCTGGCAAGAGCGCGAGACACCGCGGCGTCAGCACCGTGGGGGCAGTACGCGCATTGGCTGCACATCGATCCAGTGCTGCCATGGCTGCTGGCGAAGCCTGCCGACATTGAAGAGTCAAACCCGTGGGGTCAGTACGCGGGCCGGATTTTGCAGGAAATCAGCCCGGCCTGGCTGCAGTCAAAAACTGCCGACGAAACCCGGCACATGCCATGGGTTCGGTTCTCCCGTCCGCTTGATCCAGGCTGGGGCGTAGTCATCCCTCCTGGCGGTATCGGGCCCGATGAGCCATCCGTAATTGTTCAAGTCCAAAGGACGTATGTGACTATCAACAACATCGCCCTGCGCCGCGTCGACGGCGACATCGCCATTCCAACCTACGGTTTCCAGATGTCGCTTGATGCGGATTCATGGACCTGGTCCTGGAGCGCATCCGTGCCCGGCGAAGCCCAGGAGCTGGTGCGACCTGGCAGCGATGGCGAGCCCGTCGAAGTTGAGGCCAAAGTCAACGGCGTGCCGTACAGGCTGTATGCCGAGAGTGTGGGCCGCCAGCGTCAGTTCGGTCAGGAGCGCATTGCCGTCAAGGGCAGAGGCAAGGCAGCAATGCTCGACGCGCCGCATGCGCCCGTCCTCAATTTCACCAATACCCAAGCACGCACGGCTCAGCAACTTATGACCGACGTCCTGAGTATCAACGGCGTGGGCATCGGTTGGACTGTGGACTGGAACCTGACGGACTGGCTGGTGCCGGGCAATACTTGGACGAGCCAAGGTGCATACATCCGCGCGGTCGCTGCGATTGCCCAAGCCGCAGGTGGCTACGTGCAGCCGCACGACACCGAACAGACGCTGCGCATTTTGCCGCGCTACCCTACCGCGCCCTGGGCGTGGGCCGACGTGACCCCAGATTTCGAACTGCCTTCAGACGTGGTCGCGGTCGAGGGCATCGACTGGGTGCGCAAGGCCGACTACAACCGCGTGTTTGTCAGCGGCATGGCCAACGGCGTGCTGGGCCAGGTGACCCGCGCCGGGACAGCTGGCGACAGCGTTACGCCCATGGTGACGGATGCCTTGATCACGCATGCAGACGCCGCCCGCCAGCGCGGCTTGGCCATCCTGTCGGACACGGGAAACCAGGCGCAGGTCACGCTCACTCTGCCGGTGCTGGCCGAAACCGGCTTGATCAAACCTGGCCAGTTCGTGAGTTACCTAGATGGCAGTCAGGCGCGCCTGGGATTGGTGCGCAGCACGTCGCTGGCCTGGAGCTTCCCCAAATTACGCCAGACCATCGCGGTCGAAACCCACTCCTAAGGACCACCCATGAGCAATCTATACAAAGCGTTCCTTGATCTGCTACCAGGTCGCCCACTGCAGGTAGGCACCGTTTCTGCCATCGCCGATGGCGTGGCCACGGTCACGCTGCCTGGTGGTGGAGTGCTCCAAGCCCGTGGCAATGCAACTGCGGGACAAAGGGTGTTTGTGCGTGATGGACTGATCGAAGGCCCAGCTCCTGAGCTGCCCTTCGTCGAAATAGAGGTGTAGCGCGAAAAAAGACGGGCGATCTGACCAGGTGCTACGAACACCAGGACAGACCCCAAAAATGCAGAACACGCCTGCAAGCCCGGCAAGGCCCGCCACCCTGTACAGAGTGAGGCTGAGCCTATCAGATTTTCCCCACAGGAAAGAGGCTTGCAATGGAAGAAATACGCTGCGGCAGTTGCCGTCGCAAGTTGGGTGAAGGTGTTTACACCCGCCTGACTATCAAGTGCCCCCGTTGCGGGGTATTCAATCAGCTGAGCGCCATGAGTGCCCCACAAGAGCCCCATAGAGGGCCTGAAGCTGAGATAAATGACAAATCCCATCATTCCTTGGATCGGCGGCAAGCGGCGCCTGGTCGACATGCTGCTCAAGCGCTTTCCAGCCCATGACTGCTATGTCGAGGTTTTCGCAGGCGGTGCGGCGCTCTACTTCGCTCGGTACCCGGCCGAGGTCGAAGTCTTGAACGACGTGAACGGAGACCTGGTCAACCTCTACCGAGTCGTGACACATCATCTGGAAGAGTTCGTGCGGCAATTCAAATGGGCGCTGACGAGCCGCCAGGTCTTCAAGTGGCTGCAAGAGACCCGACCTGAGACCCTGACCGACGTACAGCGCGCGGCTCGGTTTTTCTATCTCCAGCAGCAGAGCTTCGGCGGCAAGGTCGCTGGCCAGACCTTCGGCACCGCGACCACGGCGCCGGCGATCAATCTGCTGCGCATTGAGGAGAACCTCTCGGCCGCGCACCTGCGCCTGGCATCTGGCACATATATAGAGCAGCTCGACTGGGCTGCTTGCATAGACCGCTATGACCGCGCCCATACGCTCTTCTACATGGACCCGCCGTACTGGGAGACAGAAGGGTATGGCGTCCCATTCCCCTGGGATCAGTACGAGCTGATGGCCAAGAAGCTGAAGATGATCAAGGGCAAGGCCGTCATCAGCATCAACGACCATCCGGCGATCAGGGAGTGCTTCAAGGATTACGAGATGGAGGCGCTCAAGCTGGACTACACCGTGGGAGGTGGTGCCAACCGGGTCGAGCGCGGCGAGTTGGTGATCTACAACTGGGATCGAGCCGCAGAGCCTGCCGGTTTGTTCTGATCTGGGCACTACTTCGCGCGGCGCAATTCTTTTTCGCGGCGCGAAAGTAAACTGGCGTCTATTTATCTCAGCGCTGCGGCTTCAAATATCGCGGCGCGCTTCATCAAGGGCTCGACGTTCAACTACCGCAAGGACGGTTCCCCCTATCTGCTGGAGTGGAACATTTCGGCGGTGCGCGACGCCAGCGGCCGCATCACCCACTTCGTTTCGGTACAGCACGACTTGAGCGCGCTGGCCACGGCCCAGGATGCCGCCTCGGTCTTCGCGCGCGCGCTGGACGCGGCCGAAGATGGCGTGCTGATCTGCAATCCCCAGGGCTTCATCGAGTTCGCCAACCGGGGCTATGAAAAAATCACCGGCTTCAGCCCCATGGAAATACTGGGCCACAAGCCATCCATCGCCCAGTCCGGCCAGCATTCCCCGGGTTTTTACGCCACGATGTGGGAGCGCCTGCAGCAAGGCCTGCCGTTTCGCTCGGTTTTCATCAACCGGCGCAAGGACGGCTCGGAAGTACATTGCGAAGAAAGCATCACGCCGCTACACAACCTGCAGGGCGAGCTGACCCACTATGTCAGCATCCTGCGCGACATCACCGCCAGGGTCATGGCCGAC
>JAMNYN010000352.1 GCA_023622805.1 Pseudomonadota bacterium
TCTGGAAACCATACGCCAGGCGCATTACACCGCCGGCGACGCCGTCAACCAGGCCCAGGGCCAACTCTACGAAGCCACGGCCGAAGTGGGCAAGCTCGAAGCCGAGATCCGTTACGTGGTCGAAGGCCGCCAGCGCGTGCAGCAACGCCTGGCGCAGCTGGCCGAACAGATCGCCGACTGGGCGCGGCGGCGCGAAGAGGCCGAAATCGAGATCGAAAACCTCGAAGGCGCGGGCATGAATGCCGAAGAGCAGGCGGAAATGCTCGCTGCCCAGCTCGAAGAACAGTCGCAGCGCCTGCCCGACCTCGAAGATGCGCTGCGCCAGGCGCAGAAAAATGACAGCGACCAGCGCGCCCAGGTGGTGCAGGTGCAGCAGCAGATCCAGGTGCTGGCCGCCGAGCAGCGCAGCCTCAGCGAGCAGGAACGCCAGCACCAGGCGCGCGACGAACGGCTGCGCGCCGATCGCAATGCGCTGGTCGTGCCGGACGAAGAGCGGCTGCAGCAGCTGCGCGCCCAGCTGGAAACGGCGCAGGAGGCGGCCGAAATGGCCGAAGCCGTGCTGCAGGAATTGCAGGACAGCGTGCCCCAGCTCGACGAGGAACGTCGCACACGCCAGCAGGCAGTGAACACCGAAGGCGCGCGCCAGGCCGAACTGGCTGCGCGCATGGAGGCCCTCAAGGCCTTGCAGGAGAAAGTCAAGACCGACGGCAAGCTCCAGCCCTGGCTGGCCAAGCATGGCCTGGACAGCATGCCCGGCCTGTGGACCCGCCTGGCCGTCGAACCCGGCTGGGAAAACGCCCTGGAAGCGGCCTTGCGCGAACGCATGGGCGCGCTGTCCGTGGGCCGACTCGACATGGTGCGCGGCTTTCTGGGCGCGGGCGCCCAGGATGCGCCACCGGCCCGGCTGGCGTTCTACAGCACAGCCAATGCCGTGCCCGCCAGCGCTGCGGCCGAGGCCAGCGCCTCAGGATTGACACGGCTGTCGGCACTGCTGCGCGTGAGCGATGCCGGCCTGCTGGCGGTGCTCACCGACTGGCTGGAAGGCTGCTACACCGCGCCCACGCTGGACGCGGCCCTGGACCGCCGCGCGGCGCTGGCGGCCGGCGAAGTGATTTACGTGCCCAGCGGCCACGCCGTCACGGCCCACAGCGTGGGCTTTTACGCCCAGGACTCCGAGCAGTCGGGCCTGTTGGCGCGGGCGCAGGAAATCGAACACCTGGAAAAGGAAACCCGGGCCCAGGCCTTGATCAGCGAGGAGTCGCGCACGGCCCTGGTGCGGGCCGAGACGGCTTACGCCGATGCCTCCCAGCGCCTGATCAGCGCACGCCGCGAAGCCGTCGAGGCCAAGAATGAAGCCCATGGGCTGCAGGTCGAAGCCTTGCGCCTGGGCCAACTGGCCGATCAGGCGCGGGCGCGCAATGCGCAGATCGCGTCCGACCTGGCCGAAGTCGAAGCCCAGCTGGGCGACATCGAAGAGCGCCGCATGTCGGCCGAAGCCCGCTTCGAAGAACTGGACATGCAGCTGGCCGACAGCCAGGAGCGCCACGCCCAACTGGGCGACAAAGTGCTCGAGGCCGAGCGCCGCCTGAACGAGTCGCGCGAGCAGTTGCGCGCCCTGGAGCGCCAGGCCCAGGAGGCCACGTTCTCGCAGCGCAGCCTGCAGGCGCGGCGCGGCGAATTGAGCCGCAGCATAGACACCGCGGTGCAGCAGGTGCGCTCGCTGTCCGACGAGCAGCAGCGCGCGCAGGAAGAGCAGACCCGCTTGAATGACGCCGCGGCCCAGGGCGGGCTGCAGGACGCGCTGGCGCTCAAGATGGAGCGCGAAAAAGCCGTGGGCGAGCGGCGCAGCGAATACGACGAGCTCACCAACCGCCTGCGCGGCAGCGACGAGCGCCGCCAGCAGCTGGAAAAGGCCATGGAGCCGCTGCGCCAGCGCATCACCGAATTCCAGCTCAAGGAACAGGCCGCGCGTCTGGGCCTGGAGCAATACAACAGCCTGTTGACCGACGCCCAGGCCGATCTGGCCGCCGTGGCCCAGTCGATTGCCGAAGGCAATGTGCGCATCCCCGGCATGCAGGGCGAAATCGACCGGCTGCACCGCGACATCGCGGGCCTGGGCGCGGTCAACCTGGCCGCGCTGGACGAATTGAACGCGGCCAGCGAGCGCAAGCTGTTCCTCGATGCGCAGATGGAAGATCTGACCTCGGCCATGAACACGCTGGAAGATGCGATCCGCAAGATCGACGCCGAAACGCGCGAGCTGCTGTCAGGCACCTTCGACACCGTCAACCGGCATTTCGGCACCATGTTCCCCGAGCTGTTTGGCGGCGGACAGGCCAAGCTGGTCATCACCGGCGACGAAATCCTCGATTCCGGCGTGCAGGTGATTGCCCAGCCGCCAGGCAAGAAGAACCAGACCATCCACCTGCTGTCCGGCGGTGAGAAGGCGCTGACGGCGATTGCGCTGGTGTTCGCCATTTTCCAGCTCAACCCCGCACCGTTTTGCCTGCTCGACGAAGTCGATGCACCGCTGGACGACGCCAACACCGAGCGCTATGCCAAGCTGGTGTCGAGCATGAGCCGCGGAACCCAATTCCTGTTCATCAGTCACAACAAGATCGCCATGGAGATGGCCCAGCAACTGATTGGCGTGACCATGCAGGAGCAGGGCGTTTCGCGCATCGTGGCCGTGGACATGGAGTCTGCCTTGCACATGGCCGAAGCGGTTTGACCACATTTTTCCTTGACGGATCCACATGAGTACCTTGCAAATCAGTTTGGCCATTCTGGGCGGCGTGCTGTTGGCATTGATCGTCGTTTACAACGCCTGGGCAGCCCGGCGCAACGCGCCCAAGCGCGCCCAACCTTCGGAAGAGGAGCCGCCGCGTGATCCGGGGCAAAACCTGACCGAGCGCCACGAGCCGGCGCTGGACCTGTCGCAAGGCGGCCAGCGGCTGGAACCCGTGGGCCCGCAAACCATGCCTCCAGCCCAGGCCCAGGAGCACGTCGACCATGCCCAGCCTGCCATGCAGCGCACGGAGCCGGCGCTCGACGGCAGCGGCGTTGCTCCCGCGGAAGCCGGCAGCATGGTGGAGGCAGCCCATGCCACCGAGCCGGCCTTTGCGGTGCCGCAAGCCCCTGCCGTGCCTTTCGAGCGCCGTCCCAGCCTGGACAGCCTGATCGATGCCATTGCACCCATCCAGCCCGAACATGTGATTCCCG